>JALORD010000465.1 GCA_025459145.1 Pirellulaceae bacterium
GCGCTAGCCGGGCATCACGCCTGGGTCGATGGCCTGGCGTTCCGTCGCGACGGGGAGCTGCTCTTTACCGCCGATTCCTGGGGACAGTTGGCCTGTTGGAGTGGTTACGCAGCCGAGCAGCCCGAGCGCCAATGGCAGCACGAGCAGGCTCACGATGGCTGGATCCGGGAGCTTGCGGTCAGCCCCGATGGCAAGCAATTGGCCAGCTCGGGTAGCGACCAGACGATTCGCCTCTGGTCGACGGAGGCGGGAACGAAACTTGGCGAGTTCTCCGCGGGCCGCGACGTACTGCGGATCCTCTGGCTGCCCGATGGCACGCTCCTGACCGGCGACGACCGGGGACAGGTGAAGCGCTGGCAAACCGACGGGACGCTCGTTCGCCAATTCGATGCCTCCTCGCTGTACACCCTGAGCCGGCTCCAGGACGTCGGCGGGGTGCATTCACTGGCGGTCAGCGGTGACGGGAAAGTACTGGCCGCGGGAGGGACCACGCCCAAAAATGGCGGCACGGTCGTTGGCCCGCCAACGCTCCTCCTGTTCGACATGGCTACCGGCGAGCAGCAACAAAAGCTTACGCTGGGAACCGACAACGACTGCTACGTTGCGGATATCCATTTCCACGAGGCGGGGTTCCTCGCGATCGTCACCTACGGCACGCCCGGCGCGGGGCAATTGCTGTACGTGCTACCCGGCGAGGAACAGCCCTTCTTTACGAAGAAAATGTCGAACCTGCACAGCCTTTCGTGGCATCCAGATGGCCAGCGGCTGGCGGTCGTCTCGACGAACACGGGAAGCAACGGAAACGGCCGGCCGCTCGATAAGAATGGAAACTACCTGGGGAACAAGTCGCCGATCCATCTTTTCGCGGTAGCCGGCCCCAGCTAAGAACGATCGCTTGCCAAAGGGTCTGCACCGGCAATAGTACCCCGGGCGGCGAATCGACGCTTGCAGGCCCTGCTTCGCAACCAGCAAGCTCAGCGCTCGCCGCTCGGCGGACCTGATCACGTACTCCTCGCGCGATGCGGCGGGGGACCCTATGGACACGATTGCCATCGTCGGCGCCACCGGCACGATTGGCCGTACGCTCGCGCGTCGGCTTGCGGCAGAGGGCCGAAGCTTGCTGCTGGTTGGTCGCAGCCTGGAGAAACTTGAGCCGCTCGCCCGTGAGCTTGCCCAGCCATACGCCGTGGCCGACTTTGCCGGTTCACAGCCGTTCGAGGAGGTACTACAGCGGGCCGTCGATTCGACCGGCAACCTGGCGGGAATCGTCCATTGTGTCGGCTCGATCCTGCTCAAGCCGGCCCACGCCACGAGCGATGACGAATTCCGCCGCGTGATCGAGTCGAACCTGTTCACGGCGTTTGCCGCCGTACGGGCCGGAGGAAAACTGCTTCGCGAAAGAGGCGGCTCCATCGTGCTCTTTGCTTCGGCCGCAGCCGAGGTAGGCATTCAGAATCACGAGGCGATCGCTGCGGCAAAAGCAGGGATCATCGGCCTCGCCCGATCGGCCGCCGCCACATATGCCTCTTCCAACATTCGCATCAACGTCATCAGTCCGGGGCTCATTCGCACGGATCTGACCCGCGCAATTTGGGAGAACCCGGTCGCTGCAAAAACCTCGGCCGCAATGCACGCGCTCGGGCGAATAGGTGAGCCCGAGCAGGTCGCGTCGCTCGCCGCCTGGCTCGTCGATCCGGTAAACGACTGGATCACCGGCCAGGTAATTGGCGTCGACGGCGGACTCGGCCATGTTTTGCCGCGCCGGTAGCGCTCGGACAAAACACGAATGTCGCCGTTGTCTGTGAGCCGCGTTTGTCATGGAAAAAGTTCCGTTCATGCGCCAGTAAGGCAAGCCTCGGCCAGCGACCAGCCGCTCATGAATGCCCCCTCTACCCGCGAACCGCCGCACCAATCGCCGCAGGCCGCCAGGTTTCGCTCTCGATCGAACAAATAGCGCTCGGCCAGCGGCTCTTGCGGCAGGGCATAGCGCCAGCGATGAGCCGTGAGCTGCTTCGCCACTTGCGACGGCATTCCGGTCACTCGCCAGAACTCGCGAGCGAGCATGGCGGCGACCCCTTCGGCCGGTTCTTCGAGGTGCGCTTGCGACCACTCGGGTGAGGCATGGAGCACCCAGCATTCCGTCGGCTGCCGCCCGGGCTTGCTTGAATTGCGCGCGATCCAGGACAGGGGGGAATCGGCCACAAAGGCCCCGTCGAACGCAGCGGGCAGCGATTCCTGCATCTCGAGCAACACGGCCCAGCACGGCCTCATTGCAACGCGTGCGAGCGTCTGGCCCAGCGTGCGAGACAGCCCGCCAATCAGGGCGAGCGACTGCGGCGGCGGAGCCGTCGAAACGATCACGTCGTAGAGGCCATGCCGTGCGTCTGCCGAATCCTCGAGCTGCCACCTTCCGTGAACGTCCCAGAGCGCTCGCACCGTGACGTTCGTCCGCACGTCCACACCGGCCGCCAGCGACTTGGCGATCGCGTTCATCGTCGGCACCCCGACATACCTTGGCGGCTGATCGTCGAGCTGCGTCACCGCTCCGTGCTCGAGCGACACGACTCGTCCCTGCCACGCCGCAGCCACACCCGCTGCGACCCACGCCTGTACTTGCTCGCGAAACTCAGCTTCGCGGACGGTGAAATACTGCGCCCCGTGATCGAACGTGGTCCCGGTATCGGTACGCCGCGTCGCGACGCGTCCCCCGATGCCGCGCGACTTTTCGAACACGGTCACACTGATTCCGGCGCGCAACAGCCGCTCGGCGCAGGCCAGCCCTGCAATTCCGGCCCCGATCACACCGACCGCTTGAACTCGCTGCATGGTCCACCTGCTGCCTGCGCGTGGATTGCTGAATCGCGCCTTCGCCGACCTGGCACCCTACTCGCGCCGGCTACCCCCCTCAGGCCCGCGCCGCTGGAATCTCCACACTCCACGTCTGCGGCGTCCAGGCCCCCGTTTCCCAGCTATCGGTCGTAAAAAACTCGCGCACGAGGAGCCGATCGCTCCGCAGTTCAAAGTAATAAAACGCCTGATTCGGGCTGCCAAAGTGGCTGCTGTTGTCGACGTTGAAGGCCGGTATGCCGCTCTCGGCCTTTTTGTTGCTTCCATCCCACCGGAAGATGTTCCGCGCGTGCGTGTGGCCATACAGGATCGCGGCAACGTTGTATCCCGCGAGCGCCTGGTGATAGCTCCGCACGTCGGCCGGGTCCCATTCCATCCCTTCGGCCTGCTTGTCTTCGACCGGCAGCGGCTGCGCATAACGGAGCATGTCGACATGATGCGTACAAACGACCGGCCGTCCCGAATTGCCGACGTGCTCCTGGAGGTCGCTGACCAGAAAGTCGAGGCTATCGAGCGGTGCATAGCGGCGCTTACGCATGACCCCTTTATCCTGCCCGACAACAATCCCGAGATTCACAAAGTGGACGTTCCCCCAGTCCCACGAGTAGTGCACCCCGCCAGGCGAGACATTCTTCACCCCTGGCCGCCGTGGATTGCGGGCGATCATCTGCTTCACCGCCAGACCGTCGCCGCGCGGGCTGTCATGATTGCCATGCACTTCGTACACGGGGAGCTTTAGCCGGCCTTCCTTTCCCGAGAGGCCAAACGTCTCCGCAAACGCGGCCCACTCCGTGGCCTGCATCTTCACGTCGGCCTTGTCCCCCGTGTCGATGCAGTCGCCGGCATGAATCACGCCTCGCGGCTTGAGCACCTGGCCCCCTCCCGCGACCTCAGGAATCTCGCTGCCGGCCAGCGCGTTCAGCCGGTCAACTAGCCGCGATGTGACGAGCGCCGACCGCGGCTCCATCCTGGCCGTGTCATCGCGATCCGCCAAGAAGTGCGTATCTCCCACCAGGAAGAATGTCACGGCCTCGTCGTCAGCCGCTGACTCCGACTCCTGCGCCCGGAGCGACGCGGCGGATGCCATGGCCCCAGCGGCGGACACGGTGCCCGCGAGAAAATCGCGCCGCGAAAAGTGCTGCTTCATCGTATGGTTCCTCAGGATCTACTTTCAGGGTGACAATTCCCCTCGCACAACGCCAACCGTCAATCGACCGCTTCTGCCGTCTCCCGCCTTGAGCTGAGCGCATCACGCCAAGCCTTTCGCGGCCCGCGACCCACTTAGCGCCCGCAAGTGCTTGTACCCCAATCGCTTGCGAGCTTAACGCGCTGGCGGCAAAGTTAAGCCATTTAACACAACGTTCACCTCAACAAGCAAAGTGGGACGCGCCTCACGCCGTAGGA
>JALORD010000081.1 GCA_025459145.1 Pirellulaceae bacterium
TATACGACCGATCGGCCCTGGGATCCCTCGGCGGTCGAAGTGCACTACCGCGCCATTTTCGACGACAAGGGGCGAATGTGCATGTTCATCTGCCACAACACCGACGTCGGCGACGGCTGGGAACGCGAAGGGCTGAGCGTCGAGTATTTCAAGATGTTTTCCGAAAAGTGGTCGTACCCGCTGGGGATCAACATCGTGACGTACGCGCTGACGCACTGACTTTGAACCTTGAACTTTGAACTCCTACTTGAGGCACCCCGCGTGGCCAGCGAACTTGACGCCTATCTGAGCGAACAACAAACGGTCGAGCACCTCCGCGCGAGCCGCTCGCGGATCAGCGACGAGCTGTCGAAAGTGATCGTCGGCCAGTCCGACGTCGTCGACCAACTCCTGATCAGCCTGTTTGCCGGCGGGCACTGCCTGATTACCGGTGCGCCGGGTTTGGCCAAGACACTGCTCGTCCGCTCGATCGCACAGATCTTCCATCTCAAGTTCCAGCGGATCCAGTTCACGCCCGACCTGATGCCGGCGGACATCACGGGGACCGAAATCCTCGAGCAGGAAGCAAGCGGCCATCGGCGGATGCAGTTTGTGAAGGGACCCATTTTCGGGAATGTGATCCTGGCGGACGAAATCAACCGCACGCCCCCGAAGACCCAAGCAGCCCTGCTCGAGGCGATGCAGGAGCATCAGGTCACGGTCGCCGGCACCCGCTATCCGCTCGAGGAACCGTTCTTCGTCCTCGCCACGCAGAATCCGATTGAGATGGAAGGGACCTATCCGCTGCCCGAAGCCCAGCTCGACCGGTTCATGTTCAATGTGCTGATCGACTACCTCCCCGAGGACGACGAAGTGGCGGTCGTCAAGCAAACGACCTCCCGCCGGCCGGCCGCCATCGAGCCGATTTTCACCGGCGACGATGTGCGGCGTTTTCACGAAGTCGTGCAGAAGGTGCCCATCGCCGAGGACCTGATTCGCTATGCCGTTCGGTTATCGGCGGCTAGTCGACCCGGACAGGCGAATACGCCCGATTTCGTCCGCGAATGGGTAAGTTGGGGCGCCGGTACGCGGGCTGCCCAGTACACCGTCCTGGGAGCCAAGGCCCGGGCGCTCTTAAACGGCCGCAATCACGCCACCGTCGACGACATCCGGGCCCTCGTGCATCCCACGCTGCGGCACCGCATCCTTGTCGGCTACCGGGCCGAGGCCGAAGGAATCACCGTCGAGCAGGTGATCGACCGCTTGCTCGCACACGTCCCCGCGCCCGGTGGTTCATCAAACTCGTAGAAGTCAGGATGAGCCGCAACTCGCTACCACCTGCCGGCCGCCAGCAATCGTCGAGTGTAAGCTCGCCGGGGACCTCGCGCGCCAGCGCGCCCGGATCGTTCATCGACCCGGCGGCCCTGATGCGGATCAAGAACCTGGAAGTGCGGGCCCGGCTCGTCGTGCAAGGGTTTTTGAGCGGCCTGCACAAAAGTCCCTACCACGGATTCTCGGTCGAGTTCACCGAGTATCGGCAATACACACCGGGCGACGACCTGCGGTATCTCGACTGGCGGCTGTTCGCCCGCACGGATCGCTACTATCTCAAACGGTTCGAGGACGAGACCAACCTCCGCTGTCATCTACTGGTCGATCTCAGCCGTTCGATGGGGTACGGCTCGCTGGCCTACGACAAGGCGCAGTACGCCAAGACGGCCGCCGCCACGATCGGCTACTTCCTGACGCTGCAGCGCGACGCCATCGGCCTCGTCGCGTTCGATGCCGAGATTCAGGAAGTCCTGCCAGCTCGTTACCGGCCCGGGCATCTGCATCGGCTGCTCCTGGCCTTGGAGCGTTCGCCGGGCGGAAAGTCGACAAACCTCGCAGATCCACTCGAGCAGATCGCCCAGACCGCCACCAAGCGGGGGCTCGTCATCCTGCTGTCGGATCTGCTGGCCCCGGTCGAGTCGATCGAAAAGCAACTGGGCTACCTCCGCTCGCGGGGACACGAGGTGGTCGTCCTGCGAATTCTCGATCCGGCGGAAGTCGCGTTTCCTTTCGCCGAGGCGGCGCAGTTTGAGGACCTCGAAACCGGACGCGAGCTGTACGTCGACCCCGAGTCGGTCCGCGCCCGGTATCGCGAGCGATTCAACGCGCATGCCGGCGAACTGGCTCGCGTCTGCAATCGGGCGGGAATCGACCTCTATACGCTCCAAACCGACCAGCCGCTGGAACTGGCGCTGTTTGACCTCTTGAATTCGCGACTGCGGCGGGGGCGGCAGGTCGCCCGCCGTGCCGGCCCCGGACAGCGGGCCGCGGGAGGGAGCCGCTGATGGGCATTCTCGCGCCTCTCTATCTGGCGGGCCTCGCGGCACTCTCGTTGCCGCTCATCCTGCACCTCGTCCGCCGCACGCCGAAGGGACGGCAGGCCTTCAGCTCGCTGATGTTCCTGTCGCCCTCTCCGCCAAGGCTGACGCGCCGCAGCCGGCTCGACCAGATCCTGCTGCTCCTAATGCGGCTGGCGGCGCTCGCGCTACTCGCGTTCGCCTTCGCCCGACCGTTCCTGCGGGCCAGCACGCTCTTGACCGCCCGCGACCTTCCGCAGCGGCGCGTCGCCATCCTGGTCGATACGAGCGCCAGCATGCGACGGGCCGACGTATGGGCCCAGGCCGTGAATGCTGTGGAAAGTGAGCTCAGCGACCTCGCGCCGCACGACGAGGTGGCTCTCTACGCGTTCAGCGATCGACTCGAAACAGTCCTCGGTTTCCGCGGCCCGGGTGATGATGCCAGCCAGGTGCAGGCCGCTGTCATTCGTCAGCGGCTGGCATCGCTAAAGCCGACGTGGCGCGGGGGGGATCTGGGGACAGCGCTGGTGGCGCTGGCCGGCGAACTGGCTGCCGCGTCGGACCTCGACCGGACGCTGGGACAGCCGCAGATTGTGCTCGTCAGCGACTTTCAGGCGGGCAATCGCATCGAAGCGCTGCAGGCGTTCGAGTGGCCTGAGGAAGTACGCGTCGTGGCCCGTCAAGTTTCGCCGCGGGAAACGACGAACGCCTACGCCCACCTGCTCGCGAACGACGAAGAGGCCGCAGAACAGGAGTGGCGCGTCCGCGTGGTGAACGCCGCCGACTCGGTGGCCGACCAGTTCTATGTGCGGTGGGATCTGGAAGATAAGCCCAGTAAAGACAAGCCAAACAGCGCCGCGAAGTCAGCGGCGAGCGATGGCGAAGTGGCTGTCTATGTCCCGCCAGGACAAAGCCGAGTCGTCCAATTGCCGCGCGGCGAGCGACATTTGCGGGCCGATCGAATCGTCCTGCGGGGGGACGACCACGATTTCGACAACACCCATTACGTCGTCCCGCCGCAGAAGCAGGCCGTGACGATCCTGTTCGCGGGACCGTCGGCGGCCGACGATCCGCAGGGGATGCGGTACTACCTGGAGATCGCCACCGCCGGAGACCCGCTTCGCGCGGTGACGATTGCTCCGCTGGCCGATGATTCCGCTTCGCTGCTCGCCGGCGATTCGCCGCCGCAACTGGCGGTCGTGACGGGGGCGATTTCTGAAGAGTTATCCAAGGAACTGGCGGCCTTCGCCGTGCGCGGCGGCACAGTGCTGGTCGCCGTGGCCGAGGGCGCGCTGGGCGAGTCGCTGCCGGTCCTGGCTCCGGGCCTGTCGCTCGCCCGGGAAGCGGAGACGCAGCTGCCGTCTGGAGACGAATCGTTTTTGCTGCTGGGCGAGATCGACTTCGGGCATCCGCTCTTCGTCCCCTTTGCCTCGCCGCGGTATAGCGATTTCACGAAGATCCATTTTTGGCGGCATACTTCGCTCGCTATTGCGCCGGAATCGTCGGCTCAGGTCGCGGCTCGCTTCGACAATGGCGAGCCGGCATTCATCGATGTGCCAGTCGGCAAAGGCCGGGCACTGGTGTTCGCCAGCGGGTGGAGCCCGGACGACAGCCAACTGGCCCTGTCGTCGAAGTTTGTCCCACTGATCGGGGCGCTGGTCGATTTGGCGTGCGGCACCGGCCAGGGAATCGACGGCGTCACAGTCGGACAACCGGTGGAGCTGTCGGCTGAAGATGCCACGCCCTATGTCGTTCACTCGCCGACGGGACAGCCAGTCCAGCTCCCGGCGGACAAGAACGTTTTTGCGGCGACCGATGAGCCGGGTATCTACCGCGCCAGCGCCGCGAAGCGGGAGATCTCGTTCGCCGTGAATCTGCCTCTGATTGAAAGCAACACCGCGCCGCTTCCGCTCGAGCAGCTCGAGCAATTCGGCGTGCGGATGGGGTCCGAACTGACGACGGCGGAGCGGCTCGAACAACAGCGCCAGGCCCGCGACGTGGAACTCGAAAGTCGGCAGAAGATCTGGCGATGGCTGCTCGTGGCGGCGCTAGGATTCGTGATTCTGGAAACGTGGTGGGCCGGCCGCGCCGGGCGGCAGCTCGACCAACAAATTGAGGGAGCGACATGATCTACGATCATCTCCTGGACGAACTCGACAAAGTGGGGACCCGGCTGCGGCAGCTGCGTCTGTGGCAGTGGCTGGCGATGGCGTGGCTGGGAGCCGCCGCCTTGGCTATCGTCCTGTGGGCGTGGCGGCTGCAAAGCAATATTTCGGCCGGCCTAGCCATCGCACTCGTGGCGGTCGCGGCCCTGGCGCTCGCCAGCCTGGGGCTGTGGCGCGCGCTGACCGCCGCCCGCGACTACCGCTGGCTCGCGCGCCAGATCGAGTCGGCCTTTCCCGATCTGCATTCCAGTCTGCTGACGGCTGTCGAACAGCAGCCTGAGCTCCCTGATCGGCAACTAGGCTATCTGCAGACCAGCGTGATTCGCGAAGCACTCTTACACGCGCGTCAGCATCCCTGGGGGGCGATCGTCTCGGGCCGCAGCATGGCGCTGGCGGTTGCACTCAACCTGCTGTCGCTGGGGCTGCTCCTGGCCGCAGCGGCAGCGGCGGTTTTTGCCGTCGTGCCCCCCGCCGCAACCGCGGCGGCGTCCCTGGCCGAGCGCGGCTTGTCGCTTCCCGGAACAGGCTTTGCCGTGGCCGTCGAACCAGGCGATACCGAAGTCGAACGGGGAACCAGCCTCCTCGTGCTGGCGCGGATCACCGGTTCGATGCCGGCGGAAGCGACGCTGGTCTATCAGCCCGACGGCGGCGACGCCGTGCGGCTGCCGCTGTCCGCCAGTTTGAACGACCCAGTGTTCGGCGGACGAATCCCGCTGGTCGATCAGCCGCTGACGTATCACGTCGAACTCGGCGGCCAAGAAACGCCCCGCTATCGCGCCACGGTCTTCGAATATCCGCGGCTGGAGCGCTCCGACGCGAACCTCGAGTTCCCCGCCTATACCGGTCAGGAGCCCCGGCTGGTGCAGGATGTGCGCACGGTTTCGGTCGTCGAAGGGACGAAGCTGACGCTCCAGTGCTACCTGAATAAGCCCGTGGCGTCGGCGACGCTCGTCGACACGCGGCAGGATTCGCCCGCGGACCCGCTGGCGCTGGTAGCAAAGGCAGAGTCGCCGGCGCTCGTAGAAACGACGCTTCTTTGTCAGGTATCGCGGCGGCTGGAACTGCAACTCGTCGATGCCGAGGGACGCCGCAACGTGCAGGTGGCCCGGTTCTCGATTCAAGTCATTCCCAATACTGGCGCAAGTTTGAAGCCGACTTTTCCCGCCCGCGACCTCGAGGTCTCGGCCCTGGAAGAGCTGGATGTGAAGGCAACTGTATGGGACGACTTCGGCCTGGTGCGGGTGGGCCTCACTTATTCGCTCGCCGGCCAGGAACCGGTCGACGTGGTACTGGCCGAGAAGGCGGCCGCCAAGGAAAAGCACAATCTGGCCCATCAGATCCGCCTGGAGGAATTGAAAGCCGAGCCCGACCAGCTGCTGTCTTATTTCTGGTGGGCCGAGGATCACGATGCGGGCGGCAACGTCCGCCGTACGATGAGCGATATGTACTTTGCCGAGGTCCGGCCGTTCGAGGAAATCTTCCGCCAGGGGCAGCAGCCCGCCGGTGGCGAACAGGAGCAGCGCCAGCAGCAACAGCAGGAAGGTCAAGGGCAGAACGCCCGCGACGCCCAAGAGTTGGCCAAGCTGCAAAAGGACATCATCAACGCCACTTGGAAGGTTGTCCGCCGCGAAACCCTGGCCGAGCGGACGGCAACGTTCGACCAGGACCTCGCCGAGATCCGCCAATCGCAGGAGAACGCACTCGAACAAGCGGCAGGACTCGGCGAGCGGGTCGAGGACGAACAGTCGCAAGAGCATGTCGAAGCGGTGCTGCGGCAGATGCAGGAGTCGGTCGCCGAGCTAACCGCGGCCAGCGAAGGTAAAACCGCCGCTCCGCTGCAGGCCGCGCTCGCTGCGCAGCAAGCCGCGTATCAGTCACTGCTTCGGTTGCGGGCCCGTGAGCACGAAGTCGTCCGCCAGCAGCAGCAATCGCGCCAGCAAAGCCAGAGCCAGCAGCAAAGCTCGGCACGGTCGCAGCAACAGCGCGAGCAGCTCGAGCAACTGAATCTGCGGGAGGAGGAGAATCGTTACGAAACCGAGCGGACCGCCCGCGAGCAACAGGAAGAGTCGGCCGCCGACCGCGAGAATCGGCAAGTCCTCAATCGGCTCCGCGAACTGGCCCGCCGGCAGCACGACTTGAACGAACGTTTAAAGGAGCTGCAGTCCGCCCTGGAAGAAGCGGCCACGCCCCAGGAGGAAGAGGAAGTCCGCCGGCAATTGCAGCGATTGCAGGAAGAGCAGCGGCAAATGCTGGCCGATACCGATGAGCTGCAGTCGCGGCTGGATCAGCCGCAAAATCAGGAGAACATGGCCGAGCAGCAACAGCGGCTCGACGAGACGCGCGATCAGGTTCGCCGTGCGGCCGAGGCCCTCGAGCGGCAGGAAGTATCGCAAGCTGCCGCATCGGGCACCCGGGCCGAACAGCAGTTCGAAGAGCTCCGCGAGGAATTCCGCCGCCGGGCGGCAAACCGCTTTACCGAAGAGGTGCAGAACATGCGGCAGGCGGCTCGCGAGCTCGACGAGCGCCAGCAATCGTTGTCGCAGCAACTGGCAGGCGAGGATCAGCCCGCGGAGGGGCCGCCTTCGCTGCGTGAAAACGACCAGCGCGAGTCGATCGTGGAGGAACTCGGCCAGCAACAACAGCGGCTAAACAGACTGCAAGAGCAAATGCGCGAGACGATTCAGGAGGCGGAAGAGACAGAGCCGCTCCTCTCGCAACGGCTCTACGACACGATCCGCCGCACGCAGGATCAACAGCTCGAGCGCACCCTGCAAGCGGCCGAGCGGTCCGTCCGGCAGGGTTTGGATCAGGATGCGCGGCAGCTTGATGAAGCCGCCGGACAGGGAATCCAGCAATTGCGTGCTGGAATCGACGAGGCCGCCGAAAGCGTGCTCGGAGATTCGACCGAAGCCCTGCGTCTGGCGCGGCAGGAGCTCAACGAACTGTCGGAGCAACTCAATCAGGAAGTCGAGCGGAATGCCCCCCAAAATGCTGAAGGCGATCAGCAGCCTGGAGAGCGACAGCCGGGCGAGAACCGGCCGGACGCGGGACAACCGCGTGAGGGACAACCACGCGATGGCGAGCCCCGCTCCGGTCAGGAGGGCGAGCGGCAGCCAGGCCAACCGAATGAAGGGGAGCAACAGGGCCAACAAGGGCAACAGGGCCAACAAGGGCAACAGGGCCAACAAGGGCAACAAGGCCAACAGGGTCAGCCGGGCCAGTCTGGACAAAGGGGTGAGCCCGGTCAAAGTGGACGGGGCGATCAGGGCCAGCCCCAACCAGGAGAGCGTGAGCCTGGACAGGGCGAACGCGAACCGGGTCAGCAAGGCGAACCCGGGCAAACGCGCGAGCCCAATAACCAGCAGCCGAATGGCCAGCAGCCGGGCGAGTCCAACGAGCCGGGTCAAGCTGGTCAGCCGGGCCAAGAGCGTTCGCCGCGCGGTGGTCGACCGGGCGGCCCGCCGCGGCTCGACGATGGCGGTTCCGCGCGTGCTGGCGGCGAGCGCCAAGCGGGACCTCGCGACGGGACTCCAGCTTCTGGGTCCCGGCAGTTCGCCCCCATTGGAGGCGAGGATTTTCGCGAGTGGTCGGATCGACTCCGCGACGTCGAAGAAATGGTCGACGATCCGCAGTTGCGGGCCGAAGCCGCCCGGATTCGCGAGCGGGCACGAGCCATGCGAGCCGAGCTCAAGCGGCATTCGGCCGAGCCGCAGTGGGACGTGGTGAGCGATCAGCTTTCGAAACCTTTGGCCGAGCTGGGCAACCGCGTCGCCGAAGAGCTCCTCCGGCGGACCTCCCAGAAGGCCGTCGTACCGCTCGATCGTGATCCGGTTCCTCCCCAATACACCGAGAAAACGCGCCGCTACTACGAGCGCTTGGGGAGCGGCCGATGAGTGGGGCGGAATGCCTGAATGTGGAGTGTCTGCTGCTTGGGCAGATTACGCTCGGCGCGCGCGAGTGGCTCGGCGGAGCAGCGGCGATCGTTGCCGCGGCACTCGTGGTCCTGGTGTGGGCCTATGGGCGGAGTGGACCGTCGGCATGGCTACGGATCGTCTGTGGCCTGCTCAAAACGGCGGGAATCCTGCTCCTCGCGTTCTGCCTCCTCGAACCACAGTACACGGGAACTCGCCCGCGTCCGGGGAGCAACGTGTTCCTGGTCGTGGCCGACAACAGCCGGAGCCTGCAACTGGCCGATCGCGGCAGCCGTCGCTCGCGCGGCGAAGCGATGCAAGCGGCCCTGGCGGAAACGTCCCCGTGGCTGGCGCGATTGTCTCAGGATTTCGACGTCCGCAAGTACGCTTTCGATAGCACGCTCCGCCCCATCAAGGATTTCTCGAACGACCTGTCGCTGGCTGGCGAAGCCTCGACCCTCATGAGCAGCCTCCGCGCTCTCGGGCAGCGATTCGAGGGACAACCCGTGGCGGGAATCGTCGTTCTGACCGATGGCAACGCCACCGACGAAACGATTGCGCGGGTCGACTGGCCGCAGCTGCCGCCAATCTATCCGGTCCCGCTCGGAGCCGACGATCGGCTGGTTGATCTCGCGGTCCCCCGCGTCTTTGTGAGCCAGACGAATTTTGATGCCGCTCCCGTGACAATTGCCGCCGAGATCGTGGGGCAGTCCGTCCAGGGGCGGAAGATCGTGGTGCGGGTCGTCGACGAAGAGAACAAGGAGATCGAACGCCGCACGGTAACGGGCTCCGCCGACGGTGAGGTCCTCGCCCAGCGATTCCTGATCAAGCCCGAGAAAATCGGCATCAGCTTCTACACGGTCCACGCGGCGCTCGAAGGGGAGGAAGACCTGAATTCCTCGTCCACTCGTTCCACCGAGGCGACACTGGCGAACAATCGCCGCCTGGCAATGGTCGATCGAGGAGGGGGGCCGTATCGCATCCTCTATGTCACCGGCCGTCCGAACTGGGAGTTCAAGTTCTTCCGCCGCGCCTTGGCCGAGGACGACGAAATCCAACTCTCGGCCCTCGTGCGTGTCGCCCGCAAGGAGCCGAAGTTCAAATTCCTCAGCCGCAGCGGCGAAAGCACAAACCCGATCTTCCGCGGCTTCGGCAACCAGGAAGACGAGACGGCCGAACAGTACAACCAACCCGTGCTCATTCGCTTCGGCTTCGACGAGGAAGCGGCGGAATCGCTGCGAGGCGGTTTTCCCCAGGACGCGGCCGAGATGTTCCGCTATCACGCGGTCGTCCTCGACGACATCGAAGCGGCGTTCTTCACGCAGGACCAGATGTCGCTCCTCAGCGAGTTCGTCAGCCAGCGGGGGGGCGGCCTCTTGATGCTCGGGGGCAAGGATTCGTTTGCCGGCGGCAACTATGCCCGCACGCCCATCGGCGACATGTTGCCGGTGTATCTCGATCGAACGGAGTCGGCTGCCGTCAACGATCCCGCCTATCGCCTGCGGCTGACGCGCGAAGGCTGGTTGCAGCCCTGGGTCCGGGTGCGGGCCAACGAGCACGACGAGGAACTGCGCATCGCCGAGATGCCCCCCTTCAAGACGCTCAATCGGGCGAGCCTGATCAAACCGGGCGCCTCGGTGCTGGCCGAAGTGGAGTCGGTGGGTGAAGAGGCGCGGCCGGCCTTGGCGGTGCAGACCTTCGGCCGCGGGCGGGTAGGCGCACTCTTGGTAGGAGACCTGTGGCGGTGGACGATGCGGCGGCCCGATCCGGCCGAGAGCGATCTCGAAAAGGCCTGGCGGCAAACGGCCCGCTGGCTCGTGGCCGATGTGCCCCAGGCGGTCGAAGTGGAAACTCGGCCCGCGGCCGATGCGAGTCCTGGTGCCTGGGAACTCGTGATTCGAGCCCGCGACAAAATGTTCCGCCCACTCGACAACGCCACGGTCAAGATCGCCGTCACGTCGCCGGAAGGACAGAAGCTCGAACTGGTCGCCGACTCGAGCGATCGGGCTCCCGGGGAGTATCACACGATATTCGTGCCCCGCGTGGCCGGGGTCTATCGGGCAACCGTGAATGTGGCCGGAGCCGATGGCAGCGAAGTGGGCGCGCGCGAGACCGGCTGGGCGGTCGAGCCGGAGCTCGAAGAGTTCAACAAACTCTCGACCAACCGCCCGTTGCTCGACGAAATGGCTCGGGCCAGCGGCGGCGAGGTCGTTTCTTTGGGAAAGCTCGACCAACTGGTGGCGAGCCTGCCGAATCGCAAGATTCCGATTGTGCAGCAGTGGAGTTATCCGCTCTGGCACCAATGGGGCGTGCTCGGCCTCGCGGCCCTGTGCCTGGTGGGGGAATGGGGACTGCGGCGGTGGAGGGGACTGCCATGAATCGCTGGTGGAGAATGTTGTGCGGCGCGGCACTGTTAGTGCTGGCTCCGGCGGCCAACGCCGACCAGCCGCGGCCCGTCGTGATCGTGGCGCTCGGGGCCAGTGGGACCGACGAGTACGCCGAGCAGTTCGCAGCCTGGGCTGCGCGGTGGGAAGAGGTCGCGCGGCGCGGCGGGGCGGAGGTGCATTCCATCGGCCGCGGCGAGGCGGGGGAGACGACCGACCGAGATCGGTTGCACACCGCGATTAAACAGGCGAGCGGCACTTCCCCCGCGGCGATCTGGCTGGTGCTTATCGGCCATGGGACTTACGACGGCAAGACGGCCCGGTTCAATCTGCGCGGACCGGATATCGCTCCGGCCGACTTGCAGGAGTGGCTTGGCGAATCGGAATGCCCGCTGGCGATTATCAACTGCACGTCGAGCAGCGGGCCGTTTCTCGCGGAACTTTCGGGCCCGCGGCGCGTGGTGATCACCGCGACCAAGAGCGGACACGAGTACAACTTTGCCCGATTTGGCGACTATCTGTCGGCGGCCATCGGCGACAATGCTGCCGATCTCGACAAGGACGAGCAGACCTCGCTGCTCGAAGCGTACCTGCTGGCCGGGGCCAAAGTTCGCGAGTTCTACGCGGCTGAGGCGCGGCTCGAAACGGAACACGCCCTGCTCGACGACAACGGCGACAAGCTGGGCACCCCGGCTGATTGGTTTCGCGGCGTCAAGCCGACCAAAGCCGCGAAAGACGGTGCGAGCTTGGATGGCGCGCTGGCGGCTCAATTCGTTCTCGTTCGCAGCGGCCGGGAGGAGGAGCTTTCGGCCGAGGCCCGTACGCGTCGCGACGAACTCGAACAACGGCTCGCAGCGCTAAGGCCCAAGCGAAAGGATCTACCCGAGGACGAGTACCTCGCGCTAATCGAACCTGTCCTGGCGGAAATCGCCCGCCTCTATCTGCCCGCGGAAGCAACTGAAAAGCCAGAAGCCAATCCAGAGACCAAACCGCAGCCCAGCGATTCGCCCCCTTCCGGCCCACCAACTGCCGAAAGCGCCAACGAGAACACCCGCGTCGGCATGTGACGCACTTGCGCGGCTCGATCCTCGTCGCGCCACTCAACGGCGGGGCTCCTCCCGATCCACAGACTCGATGTCCGCGGCAGGATTCGGCGGAGCCGGCCGCTTGAGTTCCGCCAGGGTCGCCGCCAGCATGTCGTCGACCAGCCCTTCACGGTAGCCTTCCCACAGGGCCCGGATGGTTCCGTCGCGACCGATCAGAATCGTCGTCGGATAGGCGAAATTCTGCACAACCCCCGCCTGGATCAGCGCTAGGCGCGTGTGGGCCTGAGCGTCGCGATAGGTCGGCAGGGTCGCCCGCTGTTGGCGGAGGAAATCCGTAGTCGACGCTGCAATCTCCAACTCGTCCGTCCCAGGTCGCCCACTGCACGAGACCGAGATGAACCGAAAATCCGGCTTGTCGCGGAGGTGCTGGGCGAGCTCGTAAAGTTCGGGAAATTCGTCCCGACAAGGCGGGCACCAGGTTCCCCAAAAATTGACCAGCGTCACCTTGCCTACCAGGTCGGCGTTTGCGATCGGCGGCGGATCGCCCGTGAGCGGCTGCAGTTGGAACGCATCGAGCGTTCGGCCGACCGCCGGATGCTGCACACCATCGTGCAGGTCCAATGTGGGACGAAAGCCTCCCGCTTTCCAGACGATCAGCACCAGCGCCAAAAGGCCTGCCAAGGCCAGCCAGGGCCAGATCGGTTTTCGCGGCGGAGGAACGTCGAACTCGGGCTCTTCGCGAAACATGCGGTAGATCGTGAAGGGGCGGGTCGGTTGCGAGCGGTGCGAACGCTGCTTGTCAGTATACATGGCCCCGGACCTGGCAGATTGCCGGTCCACTCGCTTCCCTGGCTCGTTTCGCCATCTCGCTTGCAGGCCCGCCGGAACAAGGCGAAACTGGGTAGGCAATGTGCGACGGTGCCGAACCGTCCCGGACGGAGATTCGCTGGCGGCGATCCACTGCCCTCGAAGTGCCATGCTCCAGTTAACCTACAACCAGCACCTTGCGAGCGGACGAACGAACCGGCGGCAGTGGCTCCGCATGGGTCTCGCCACGAGTTTGGCCGCCATCGCGCCGCAGGGGTCGCGGGCGAACGAACGGAGTGGCGGACTCGGGCCGGCGACCGGCTTCGGCCGCGCCAAGTCAGTCATTGTCGTCTTCGCGCACGGCGGGCAAAGCCAGATCGACACCTGGGATCCCAAGCCCGATGCGCCGCTCGACGTCCGCGGCGACTTTCGCCCCATCGCGACCGCTCTTCCCGGCGTCCAGGTCTGCGAGCACTTGCCGCACGTCGCCCGGCTGATGGACCGCCTGACCCTCGTCCGCAGCATGTCGCACGAGGATCTCGACCACGGCTCGGCGGTTTACCTGACGCTGACCGGCAGCTACCACGCCCGCCGCTCGTCGAATCCTCCTCCGCGGCCGACCGACGTCCCCACGCAGGGGGCCGTCATTCGCAAGCTGCGGCCCAGCCGGCAATTCACGACCAGTGCGATTCACATCAACGGCCCGGCCCTGGCGCCGATCGAGGTGGCAGCTGGCCAGCACGCGGGCCTCTTAGGCAAGGCGTACGATCCGCTGGTGATTGGCGATGCCTCGGCGGCGGCCGGCGCGGTGCCGGGCCTGGCCCCGCTCGACGATGTACCGACCCTGCGCCTGTCGGAGCGGCTGTCGCTCAAGGAATCGCTCGACGCATATGCCCAGCGGCTGGCGGCCAATCCCGACGCTCTGGCGATGAACCGCCTCTACGGGCAGGCCTACGACATGCTCGCCTCGCCCAAGGCGCTCGCGGCGTTCGATCTGGAACAGGAGCCGGCGAGGTTGCGCGACCGCTACGGCCGGCACCGGTCCGGACAGGGGCTGCTGCTGGCGCGGCGGCTGGTCGAGGCGGGAGTTCCCTATATCAACGTCATCTGGAGCCCGTCGAATCGCGGCCAGGACGAAGCGCCGGACGACACCGACGCCTACGGCTGGGACACGCACAACGACATCTTCGACGCTCTGCGGAATCGGCTGCTGCCGCGATTCGACCGGAGCTTCGCGGCGCTCGTCGAAGACCTCGACGAGCGGGGGCTCCTGGACCAGACGCTGGTCGTCTGTATGGGCGAGTTCGGCCGCGCGCCGCGGGTCGCTCTCGAACCGCGATTTGCCGGAGCTTCGCCGGGCCGCAAGCACTGGGCCAGCGTCTATTCAATCGTCGCCGCGGGAGCCGGCGTCCAGCGGGGTGCGGTCGTCGGTGCTTCGGACCGAATGGGAGGCGAACCAGTGTCCGAGCGCTATGGACCCTGGGATCTCAGCGCGACGATCTATCACGCCTTGGGGATCGACCCCGCCGGGCATTACTTCGACCCACTCGACCGACCGCTGCAAATCTCTGCCGGCCGACCGATTGCGGCTCTCTACGGATCGTAACGACACACGGGCGGACGATGAGTTCCAGTCTCGAATCCCCGTTCCGACAAACAGCGGCGTCGCCGGAACCAGGGGCAAGTGGCCGGCCGAGCGGCCCGCGTCGATTCCGCCGCTGCGCCGGCTCGTCGTGGTGGGAATGCTTGTGCCGTTGCTGTTCTCGGCGGTCGACTCGTGGCTCTTGCGACGCATGCAATTCGAGCCGTCGAGCACGCTGCTCGTGGCCGTCACGATGGCCGTGTTTGTCGTGCAGGTGGGCCTGCTCGGCTGGCTCTGCGGCCGCTGGATCGATCATCCCTGGTGGCGGTGGGGGCTGTACGTCTGGGGCTGGGTCCTCGTCGACTTGCAGGTATTCGCCGCGGCGGGGCTTGCCGACGGCGCTTCTTACGGGAGTCACGGCCGCATGCTGCCCGGGTCGCTCTTCGCCGCGCAGGCGGGGCTGGCGATGGTCTGGGGCTTTCTCGGATCCAGTCGTTGGACGCTGCGGATTCCGGCTTGCACGCTGCTCGTCTTTGTCTTCGCCTGGCTCTCGCGCAGCGGCTACGGCATGGTACGCGAAATGGTTCCCGTGCAACTGGCTGCGCTCGCGGCCTTGTGCGGCCTGCTCGCGCTGCAGCGATTTCGCCTGTGGCCAATTGCGGGGGCCGCCGCCACGGCTCCGGGAAGCCCTTCCTCGCCTGGCTTGCCCACCATGCAATTCGGCATTCGCCACGTGCTGATCTGGACGACCAGTCTGGCGGTGCTGCTCGGCATGCTGCGGGCGCTGGAACTTTTGTCCCTGGAGTCGCTTCGCATGTTCTACCAGGAGGGGTTTTTTTCGCTGGCATCACTGGGGATCGCCGTCGCGATCACGTTTGTCGCCGCCGTCTGGGCGGCGCTCGGAGCGGGACCGGCCTGGCTGCGGCTGCCACTGCTTGGTTTGGTGCTGCCCGCTGCTGGACTGGCGATGGCGGTTCTGTTCTGGAACGCCGACCGCATTCGCTGGTCGCCGGGGACGACGTTTTCCGACCTCTGGAATCAGCCCTGGATGTGGCAGCAGTTCTGGCGAGAAGACATCTGGCTGGCGGTGTGGGTGGCGCTAGCCGGCAGTCTGCTCTTCGCCTCGCTCATTATCCTCCGCACGATCGGCTATCGTTTGGTGCGCACTGCCCGGCCTGCGCCTGCTCGCCCCACGGCTTGACCGGCCGCTACAATCTGGCGAAGACCTGACGATTCCGCCCCTGTATTTCGAGGACAAAGATGTCTGACTGGCTCGAAGCGGGCACCAAGGCCCCAGCGTTTACCCTGGCCGCCGATGACGGTACGAAGATCAAGCTCTCGGATTTCAAGGGGAGCCCGGTGGTCCTCTACTTCTATCCGGCCGACGACACTCCCGGCTGCACTCGCGAGGCCTGCGCGTTTCGCGATCGCTCGGCGGAACTGAAGAAGCTCGGCGTGAAGGTACTGGGCGTCAGTCCCGATGACGTCGCCAGCCACGCCAAATTTCGCGACAAGTACGAGCTTAACTTTCCGCTGCTGGCCGATCTCGACCACAAAGTCGCCGAAAAGTTCGGCGCCTGGCGCGAGAAGAACATGTACGGCAAAAAGTCGATGGGGATCGTTCGCTCGACGTTCCTGATCGACGCGGCCGGCGTGATCCAGCGGGTCTGGAAATCGGTCAAGGTCGACGGTCACGACGCGGCGGTGATCGACGCGGTCAAAGAATTGCCGAAGTGACCGCGATCGACCGCATCCACCGCCGGAAGAGTTAGACTAAGGAAGGCCCCGGAGCGACTGGCTTAATTTTCAGGCGAACGGCCGCAGATTTACGCCGATGAACGCAGATGCTCTTACATTCTCCGTCTTGAGAACTCCCATTTGTGTACTGCTGCGTTTATCGGCGGCGATATCCCTGCTCCTCGGATGCCTGGCGTCCAGCCACGCAACCCTGGCGGACGGTAATCCGCCCGACGACGCCACGACCCTCTTCAAGGATAAGGTCCGCCCGCTCTTCGAACGCAAGTGCTTCGACTGCCACTCGTCGAAAGCGGAAGAACTGAAGGGGGAACTGAAGCTCGAGACGGTCGAGCAGATTCTCAAGGGTGGGGCGACGGGCCCGGCGGTCATCGCGGGAGACGTCGAAAACAGCTTCCTCCTGCGATCGATCCGCTATCAGGAGGACGACTTCCAGATGCCGCCGGCGGGCAAGATGACCGACGAAGAAATTGCCGAGGTCGAGAAGTGGGTCAAAGCGCTCAAGCCTTGAGCGGGCTTCCCGCCCTTCGGACTTTCCGCAGCGTCAAGAAATGCAAAGTGCCGGCCAGAATTGCTCCTGCCGGCACGCGTGATTTTCCGCGGCGTTAAATCCGAGCCGCCAGCAACAAAAGGCTATTCCGGCTTAGCGGCTTCACCAACTGCTTCCGCGGCCCCTTCGGCGGCCTTGGCAGCGCCTTCGGCAGCTTCCTGAGCCCCTTCGGCGGCCTTCTCGGCGCCTTCCTGCACGGCCTCAGCAGCACCTTCCAGGCCGGCCTTTGCTTCGGCGGCGGCGCCTTCCGCCGCGGCTGCGGCAGCGTCTGTCGCTTCTTTCGCAGCAGCGCCAGCAGCATCCGCCGCCTCGCCTGCTTCCTCGACCATCTTGTCGGTGGCTTCCTGAACCTCGGTCTTGGCTTCGCAGCCGACGAGGAACATGCCCAGACTCATCAACAGGACCAACAGCGAAAACTTCTTCATCACACTCTCCTCAAGGTCGGGGAACGGGGATTTCGCACTCGGGCATCCCCCCGCGGGCCGAGTGCGGTCATTAGGCTCAAGACGCAAGCCACCTAATGAGTATAGACCCGCTGGGAAGTTCCAATATTCCCAGCCTTCCCCGAATCGAAGGGTGGGAATCGACAAATGGACCGTACAACCGGCAAAACCGCTTCGCGGCCTCCGAAGGGATACTTAAAAGCCCTCACACAACTCTCTGCAAACGGCCATTTCGCCGGGGAAATCGCCGTTCAATTTCTGTCTCTTAACCAATCAATTGATGTTCATCTGATCTGTCATTTTTGACCGGCCAAAAAAGCGATCAAGTCGCGCAGTTCAAACCTGGTCAAGTACTTTGTCAAATCCTCCGGCATGGCCGATTTGCCCGGTTTGCGGGCTTCGATGTTTTCCTTGGCGATCGTGACGAGTTTTCCCTCGGCCGTCATCAGGACGAGTTCCGCGTCGCTCTCCTGCTTCAGCACGCCGGTGTGCGTAATCCCGTCGAGATCGCGGACGACCACCGACTCGAAGTTCTTGGCGATGGTCTTGTTCGGCAGCACAATCGCTTCCAAGAGGTAATCCCGCTGCTTGTCGGCCGAAATCTTCGAAAGATCGGGGCCAACCTCGCCCCCGGTGCCGCCGATCTTATGGCACCGGACGCAGGAAACCTGCGCCCGTTCGTAGAAGATTCGCCGTCCCCGCTCGGCATCGCCCCCTTCGAGGCACTCTCGCCAGGCGGCGAGCGGATCGTCGCTGGGGCGGGCCGCGTCGTAGCGGGCCAGCCGCTCGCGCAGCTCGCCGCCGCGCCGCTGCCGAGCTGCCTCCACCAGGTCCAGTTCGACATCGGCCGAGACCTCTCCGGCGAGCAGTTTGTCGAGCAGCCGCACCAGTGCCGGGGTCGCTTCCCGCGTGTCGATCTTGCCCAACTCGGCGAGCGCCGCCTGTCGCTCGATCCGATCCCCCTCTTCGGCGGCAGCGACCAATAGGGGCAAGGCCTCGTCGGCGTTCTGCACCGCCAGGGCTGATCGGGCCGCAGCCCGCACTTCCGGTGCGCGGTCGGATAGCGAGGTCTGGACGATCTTGTTTAAGTCGCCATCGCGCAAGGCGGCCAGACCGGCCAGCGCATCGGCCCGCGCTTGTGCTGTTTGGTTCGGGTCGGCCAGCATTTCGCGGAGCAGCGGGGCGACCTCCGGCATTGCCAGCCTGGTCGCGACCGTCGCCGCTTGGGCGGAGACCTTGCCACTGCCGCGGAAGATCGCCGCCAGATGGGCCTTCATGGCAGCGCGGGCGTCGGCGGCCGGACGCTCGGCGAGGGGGCGCCACATTCCGAGCACGCGATCGCGACCGGCAGGTTTCTCCCATGCACCGAGCATCTGGAGGGCTTCGATCCGCATCGCTTCCGGCGCATCGTCGCGGCCCGCAAACTGTGCCAGGGCAAGCGCCGATTCGGCCGTACCCAGGCGGTAATTTGCATTGAGCGCCCGTCGCAGCAGGGCTTCGTCGTCGGTTGCGCGAGTGATCAGAGACGCCAGCCGGGGTTCCGCGGCAGCGATCGGCTCGTCGTGAATGGCCCGGGCCGCTTCTACCACAACCCGCGGGTCAGCATCATCCAGGAAATGCGCGACTCGCTCCGAGCGGAGACGCCGCAAGGCCACGACCAGCCCCAGCCGGGCGGCTGGGGACGGGTGCGGCGCTTCCGCCACGAGACGCTCGGCATCTCCCGCCGCAGATCCCGCCAGCCCCATGATCGCTCCGTGGCGAAGCACAGGATCCTGGTCATTATTCTGCTCGAGCAGGACGAGCAGCGGCCCGATAGCCGCAGGCTGTGCCAGCTTGCCCAGGCTTTGGGCGGCAAAGTACCGAACGCGCGGGCTGTCGTCGGCCAATTGGCCGATCAGCAGCTCCAGCGCCTTCGGCTCGCGCGCTTCGCCCACGACTTTGGCTGCCTGAGCTCGGATTTCGGGATCTGCATCCGACAAAAGCGGCAACACATTCGCCAGGCAACCGGAGGGATAACCCTCTCGGCGGGCCAGCTGTTCGAGTCCCCAGATGGCATGTACCCGGGCGAACTGGCTAGGGTTGTCCTTTGCGACGGACGTAAGCACGCCGGCAGCCTTGGCATCGACCAGGGCGAACTGCGCCTCCAACCGCACGCGACGATCGGGATGACCGAGGAGCGATACCAGCTCGGGGGCAGACTGCTTCGACCAATCGCTGGCCAGAAGCGTTTTTACTTCCTGAACAATCGGGCTCTTCGCCAGTTCATCGGAATGCACGCGATAGATGCGTCCCTTCCCCTCGCCGTTCCAGCCGTTGATCCAGTCCGAAAGCCAGATCGCTCCATCGGGACCGAACTCGACGTCGGTCGCCAGAACATTCCAGATTGTTTCCTCGGCATCGACCAGCTCGAACGTCGCACCCTTCGCCTTGTTGCGGAAGGTACGGATGCCGCTGTTGGCCGGACCGCCGCGGAAATCGACCAGGAAGAAGCGGTCTTTGAAATGGTCCGACAGTCCCGTCCCGGGGTAGAAAGCCAGGCCCGACGGTCCATCGGCAAAGTTGGTGATCGGCGGCACGATGTACGCCGGTTGTCCTTCGTGATGCGGATGCCACAGCTTTTCGCGATTCCAGGGACCGCGATCCGGCAGGTATTGATACGCCATCCGCCAACCGGTCTCGCCTCCCTCGACGACATGGACCCAGCGGGCCCGATCGCCGCTGTCGCTGTTGTTGTCGCCCGTGAAGAGATTGCCGAAATCGTCGAACGCTAGTTCCTGCGGATTCCGCAGGCCGCGGGCGAACATTTCGAGGTTCGAGCCATCCAACTCGCATCGCAGAACGGCCCCCGCCTCCGGATAGGCAAAGTGCCGGTCCCCTTGCTTCACATTGAGCCCGCGGTCACCGATGCTGAAATACAGCCGGCCGTCGGGACCGAGCACGAGACCATGCATGTCGTGCCCGCGAAAGGCGAATCGCACGCCGTAGCCATAGGAGAGCGAATCGCGCTCATCGGCCCGGCCGTCGCCATTGGTATCGCGCAGCCGCCAGAGATGCGGAATGCAGGTGACGAAGACGTCCTTGCCGCGGGCCAGCACGCCGGCCAGCGTGCCGTCGACGATGTTGTTGAACCGATCGGCAAAGACGGTCGCTTTGTCGGCCTTCCCGTCGCCGTTGGTGTCCTGAATCAGACGGACGCGGTCGTCATACTTCGTGTAGTCGTTGGCCTTCTCACCCAGATGTTTGCGAATATAGGCCAGCCGATCTTCGACCGTCTGGGCGGCCAGGTCGTCATCGAGCCAATGCTCGTGTCCGCGGTTATCCTCGATACCGCGGCTCTGGCGGAAGGTCTCGCACACGAAAACGCGTCCCTGGGCATCCACCGTGAACGCCACAGGATTCGCCAGGTCCGGCTCGGCGGCCCACAGCTTGACCTGCATCCCGTCGGGAATGCGGAAGCCGCGCAGCGCCTGCTCCCCTTCGTCCGAAGCGGCAGCGATCTGCGGCGCTTCGGGTACAGGAGGGGCCTCTTCGCCAGGCACGGCCCAAGCCAATCCGGGTACAAGAACACACAACGCACAAGCGAAAAATGAGCGGGAGAACACGTTCATGGAGAGTCAAACAGA
>JALORD010000082.1 GCA_025459145.1 Pirellulaceae bacterium
CTTCGGCGTAACCGTTCGAATGGCATCGTGACCCAGGGTGCGCCGGAGGACCGGCGACCCTGGGCTGTGCTATGAAACCGCTTCGCGGTAAGGCAATTCTCGACAGTCGCCAAGCCGCTCCGATGCGTTCCCTCGGCCAACCCGTTTCACGCCGAAGGCGTCACACAGCAAAGCCCAGGGTCGCGGCGCAGCCGCGCACCCTGGGTCACGGATCGGTTTGCACGATTACGCCGAAGGCGTTATACACAGACCGCGTAACGTCCCGCGATCGATGACGAGGACGAAAACCATGCCGCAGTCCGTCGCGCAAATCTATTTGCACATCGTCTTCTCAACCAAGAACCGCGAGCGCTTCCTCACCGGTGCCGATCTTCGCCAGCGCGTTCACGCCTATCTCGCCGGCACATGCCACAACCTGGCCTGCCCGGCGATCGAGATTGGCGGCGTCGAAGACCATGTCCACGTGCTGTGTCGTCTCGGAAAATCCGAGTCTGTCTCCGACCTGATTCGCGAATTGAAACGCGAATCGTCGAAATGGATCAAAGGGCAGGCTCCCCAACTGGCCGACTTCTACTGGCAATCCGGCTATGGCGCGTTCTCGATCAGCCCTGCCGATGTGCCTCGCATTCAGGAGTACGTCCGAAACCAGGAGGAGCACCATCGAACGGTAACGTTCCAGGACGAATTCCGCCGCATTTGTCACAAATACGGCGTCGAATTGGATGAACGTTATGCATGGGAATAGCGCAAGGCTGTATAACGCCTTCGGCGTAACCGAAACTAACGGCCAGGCACCCAGGGTGCGCCGGAGGACCGGCGACCCTGGGCTTTGCTATAAAACCGCTTCGCGGTAGACCCCTCCCCGCGCAAACAAAAGCCTCATGCCGTTGCCCCTGCAAATCCTCGCCTACCTCTGGGCCAGTCCATACACGCTGCTGGGCCTCGCCCTGGGCGGCGTCGGACTCTGCACGGGCGGTCGGGTTCGAGTTCGCGGCCGGGTGCTCGAATTCTATGGCGGCGGCATCAAGCGGCTCATTCACCGCTTGCCCGACGGCCAGTTTGTGCTGGCCTTTACGCTGGGTCACACCGTGTTCGGCCCCAGCGATGCAGCCCTCGATATTTCGCGCGACCACGAACTGGTCCATGTGCGGCAATTCGAGATCTGGGGGCCGCTGATGGGCCCGGCGTATCTCCTGTGCTCGCTCTACATGTGGCTGACCGGAAGGCGAGCCTATCGCGACAATCCATTTGAACGCGAGGCCTACGATCTGGGCGGCGGCGATTGAACGCGAACCAGGGTGCGCCGGAGGACCGGCGACCCGGAGCTTTGCTATAAGACCGCATTACGGTATGGGGCCATCGTCCGCCCCCCCCGCTACCGCGCCAAGAACATCCGCTTCGACAGCTTCGTGCTGCCGACCTCGACGGTCGCCCGGTCGTCCCCCTGGTTGTCGTTCGGCGTGGAATCGGGGTCGAACACTTCCGAGGCGGTGACCTGGGCCACGTTCACCTTCGTCCCCGCGGTGGCCAGCGTGGCGACGATCTGCAGCGTCGCGGTCGCGCCGTTGGCAATCGAGCCCACCGTCCACAGGCCTGTAGCGCTGACGTAGGTTCCCTGGCTCGGCGTCGACGAGACGAACGTGAGTCCCGCGGGGAGGAGATCGGTCACCTGCACGCCCGTCGCCCCGTCGGGGCCGTCGTTGGTCAGCGTCAGCGTGAATGTGATGTTCTGTCCCACCCCGACAAACGCGCTGCTGGCGGTCTTGGCCAGCCGGAGGTCGGCGGCCGCGGGAGCATCGACTGTAACTGTCGCCCGATCATCTCCCGTATTGTCGTTCGGGGTCGAGTCGGGATCGAACACGCCCGACGCGGTCACTTGGGCGACATTGTTCAGTGCGGCCGTGCTGTTGACGCGGGCGACAATCGTGAGCGTGGCACTCGCGCCGCTATTGATCGAGCCGACCGTCCAGAGTCCCGTGCCGCTGACATACGATCCCTGGCTTGGCGTCGACGAAACGAACACCAGCCCGGCCGGCAGTTGGTCGGTCACTGCGACGCCGGTCGCCTGATCCGGGCCGGCATTGCTCACCGTGACCGTGAACGTAACGTTCGACCCAAAGTTGGGCGTGGCATTGCTGACTGTTTTGGTGACCGACAGATCGGCAGCCGGCGGCGCGTCGATAGTCACCGTCGCCCTGTCGTCCCCCGTATCGTCGTCCGGCGTTGAATCGGGATCGAAGACGTCGGACGCCGTCACTTCGGCGATGTTCGTTATGGCGGTCGTGCTTGTGACCGTAGCGACAATCGTCAGCGTCGCGTTGCCGCTGGCGGCGACCGTGCCCACATCCCAGATGCCTGTCCCCTGGGTGTAGTCTCCCTGGCTGGGAGTTGCGGAAACGAACGTCAGGCCGGCGGGCAACAGGTCCGTGACTTCCACACCGGTTGCCCCGTCCGGTCCGCTGTTGGTGACCGTGATCGTGAACGTCACATTCGTCCCCAGGTTCGGCGTCGCACTGCTGGCTGTCTTCGTGATTGCCAAATCGGCGGCCGGATTGGCGTCGATCGTCTGGCTGGCGAAATCGTCTCCCGCACCATCGTCCGGCGTCGAATCGGGATCGAATTCGTTCACAGCTGTCACTTCAGCCTCGTTGTCGATCGCGGCTCCGCTCGTCACGGTGGCGACAATCGCGAGCGTCGCATTCGCGCCGCTATTGACCGTGCCTACGGTCCAGAGCCCCGTCGCCGCGACGTAGCTTCCCTGGCTCGCATTGGCCGAGACGAACGTCAGCCCCGCCGGCAACAGGTCCGTCACGGCGACGCCCGTGGCCGCGTCCGGTCCCCCATTGGCGAGCGTCAGTGTGAACGTGACGTTCTCGCCCAGGTTCGGCGTGTTGTCGCTGGCGGTCATCGTGAGCGCCAAATCGGCGGCCGGGTTCACATCGATCGTGGCGGTCGCGAAATCATCGCCGGCGCCATCGTCCGGGGTCGAATCGGGATCGATCGAGTCGGCCGCGGTCACTTCCGCCTCGTTCACAATGTTCGCCGTGCTGGCCACCGTGGCGACAATCTCGAGCGTTGCCGTGCCGCTGGCGGCCAGCGTCGGAATCGTCCACTCGCCGGTCACTTCGTTGTAAGTTCCGACGCTCGGATCGGAGCTGACGAACGTCAGCCCGGCCGGCAAGAGGTCCGTGACGACGATATTCGTCGATGTTCCCGGCCCGCCGTTGGTCAGCGTCAGCGTGATCGTAATCTCGTCCCCCAGGTCCGGCGTGAGATCGCTGACCGACTGAGCCAGAGACAGGTCGGCCTGGGCCGGGGCGTCGAGCGTCACCGTGGCAAAGTCGTCCCCTTGGCCGTCGTCGGCCGTCGAATCAGGATCGAACTCGCCCGCCGCGGTCAGTTCGGCAGCGAGCACGAGCGGCAGCGAGCCGGTCACCGTGGCCACAAGCGTGAGCGTCGCCGACTCGCCGCTGGCGAGCGACCCGACGAGCCACAATCCGTCGTTGTTCGTATAGTCTCCCTGCTCCTCAGTCGCCGAGACAAACGTCAAACCGGCCGGCAGCAAGCTGGTCAGTTCGATGCCCGTGGCCGTATCGGGGCCAGCGTTCGACACGGTGATCGTGAACGTCACATCCTGATCGGCATCCGGCGTGACGTCGTTCGCATTGAGCGTGACGGAGAGATCGGCAGCCGCCGCGGCGTCGATTGTGGCGGTCGCGAAGTCATCTCCCGAGCCATCATCGGGGGTCGAGTCAGAGTCAACCTGGTCGACCGCGGTCACTTCGGCATCGTTCACCAGCGGGGCGGTGCTGGTCACCGTGGCGACGATATCGAGCGTCGCAGTCCCGCTGCTGGCCAGGCTGGCGATTGTCCAGAGCCCGGTCGCTTCGTCGTAATCCCCCACGCTCGGATCGGCGCTGACGAACGCCAGACCCGCGGGCAGTTGATCGGTGACGACGATTCCCGTCGCTTCGTCGGGCCCGCCGTTGGTCAGCGTCAGCGTGATTGTGATTTCATCGCCCAGGTTCGGCGTGAGATTGCTCACACCCTGCGTGAGCGACAGATCGGCTGTCGGCTCTTCCTCGAGTGTGACGCTGCCGAAGTCGTCTCCCGCCCCGTCATTCGGCGTTGAATCGGGATCGAACTGCCCCGCAGCGGTCACCTGCGCCGTATTCGTGATCGGCAGCGCCCCGGTCACTTCGGCCACGATCGTGAGTGTCGTGCTGGCGCCGCTCGCCAGCGTTCCCACGACCCACACGCCGTCGTTGTCGGTATATGTCCCCTGCTCGGCGGTTGCCGAATCGAACGTCAGCCCCGCGGGCAAGAGATCGACCACTTCGATGCCAGTCGCTTCGTCGGGTCCAGCATTCGTCACCGTGATCGTAAACGTCACATTCGAGCCGGCGGTCGGCGTGCTGTCATCGACCTCCAGTAATAGCGACAGATCGGCCGCCGGCTGGGCGTCGACAACCTGCGATGCGAAGTCGTCCCCCGCGCCATCTCCAGGCGTCGAATCGGGGTCGAACTGGCCCGCAGCCGTCACTTGCGCGGTATTGTCGATCGCAGCAGTGCTCGTCACTTCGGCGACGATCTCGAGCACCACCGACTCGGCCGAGCCGACGGCGCCAATATTCCAGATTCCCGTTTCATCGTCGTAAGTCGTCCCCGCTTCTGGATTGGCCGATACGAACGTCAGCCCGGCAGGTAACAGATCCGTCACCTGCACGCCCGTGGCCCCATCGGGACCGCTGTTTGTGAGCGTCAGCGTAAACGTGACCTCGTCCCCCAAGTTCGGCGCCGGATTGGACACCGTCATCCCCAGCGACAAATCGGCATCGAGCGCGTCGACAATAGCGCTCGCCGAGTTATTTCCCGCATCGGGATCGTCCTGATCGGCATCCGTGATCGTCGACGTGTTGGTGAGTTCCAGGTGATCCTCGACCTCGGCCACAATCGTGAGGACCACGTTCTCGCCAGCGGCGAGCGAGCCGACATCCCAGACGCCGGTTTCGTCGTCGTATGTAGTGCCGGCGGCCGGTGTCGCCGAAACAAACGCCAGCCCTGCGGGCAGGAGGTCCGTCACTTCCACCCCCGTCGCGCCCGCTCCGCTGGCGGCATTGGCCAGCGTGATCGTGAATGTAACGTTGTCGCCGACGTTCGGCGTGGCATTGTCGACCGACTTCGTGAGGGACAAGTCCGCTTCGTTGTCGATGTCCTGCGTGACGACGTTCTGGCTGAACGCCCCCAGGACAGTCACCATCCCGTCGGTCCCGGCGGTCGTCGTCTCGATAAGGAGCTGCATCGCTCCAACATTCGCGAAATCGGCCGGACCGGTGCCGCCGGCCTGCGTGAAGTCGGCGAAGTAGAAAACCGCGTCCGTTGGGCTGTTCGTTCCCGGAATGACGAACGGGTCCGAGTCGCTGAAGTTGTCGGCGTCGGTATAGACCCGCAGCCGGACGGTCGCATCGGCCTGGTCCGCCTGCACGCGGACCTTGATCGCCACATCGGTGCCGCTATTCGTCAGATCGACGCCGCCTAGCCCGGTGAAGTCGGTGGCCTGTGCGTCGTCGTCGTTGCCGTCATAAATCGACGCAAAATCTCCCGTGGCGTCGAACGACGAATTGAAGATGAGCTGGTTGCCGTTGCTGGTCAGCGAAACGGAAGGAGTCGTCGTTCCACTCGTGAGCGTGACGAACATATCCCGCTCGCCGCCGAGCGCCGCGGCATGATCGGCCGCCAAGCCGTTGGGATTGGTCACGTCGTCGGCAGCAACCGTGGCCGCCGGGTCATCGTCGAAGTCGTCGATCGTAAGCCCCAGCGTGCCGTCGGCCTGCGGAGCGGTAATCGTTATCAGCGAGCTGACGAACTCACCTAGTTCGGTCCCCCCGCCGGTCGTTTGCGCTTGCTGCTCGAGCCAGTAGGTCCCGGCCGGGAGTCGATCGAATCGATACGCTCCGGTCACATCGGTCGTGTCGGTGCCGATCGTGGCCCCGTCGTCGCCGCCGGGCTCGAAAACGCCGTCCCCGTCGTCGGCATAGATCCCAATCGTTGCCCCTTCGACGGGAGTTCCCCCCAGCGTGACGACTCCGCTCAAACTGGCCAGATCGCTGGCCAGCAGCTGCCGACCTTCAAGCGATTCGAACTTCAGCCGCCGCTTCGAGTTGCGATCCGCGTCCGGCCGCCGGCCCGAAAGTACCTGGCGGATGAAGCTGCGAAAAAAGCGGGTCAAGCCGGAGGGCTGTCGACGTGCCATAGCACGAAACCTCGGGGCGCAGGAGGAACGGGATCAGCCGGACGCACGGGCGGCGCGGCCTGGACGGCAATGGCGTCTAAGACCCACCACCGGTGGGGCAGACGACGGGCCAGCTCGAGAGCCGCTGGTCCGTCTCGTCGTCCTATCGGATGCCCGCCCCACTCAATTCGGTGGCGACAGCGACGCACCGCACATACTGCCCAGGTCCAGGCAGGTACGTGCAAAATTGCCAGAGAATGGCTAAAGATCAAGCAAATTGCGCAGATTCGCGCGCGATGACCGGTCAACCGGCTTTCTACCCCGGCGGGGCACATGCCTTCGGCCCGACAGGCGCCAGGCAGGTCAGGCCAGAGAAATCGCTGTGGTTCGCGTAAGCTCCGGCTCCCGCGCTACCAACTCCCCTCGAGACCCACGGTGAGTCCCTGCGCCCAGAAGTCCGTGTACGAAAGGTTGTACTCCGGCCGCAGGTGCGTGGTCACCGCCTGTTGCTCAGGCGGGAGCAAGTCGGGGTTCAGATCGCGGTCGATCTGGTCGCCGGCGCGGGCGACTTGGCTCCAGTAGATGAACGTGTACCCGAGCGTCGCCCGCCAGCAAGGATTAATCTGATATCCCACGTTGATCCCTAGTTCCGGCACCACCGCAAATGTGTCGTGGCTGTAGCTGCCGATGTTCGTCCGCTGCGCGAGAAAGCCGCCTTCATAGCTTACCGATTCGTTGTCCTCGGTAATCAAGGAGCTTCCCGCGATCCGCACATTGCTGCGTGTGTTCCCGAGCGCGATCTTGCCGAGCAGATCCACCGAGAAGCAGCCTTTGCACCAGCTCCAACTCGTCCCCAAGTCCACCCCGTGGAACTCGTTGTCGGTCGAGAACCGATCGCTAATCAGAAACGAGCCCAGATTGGCCGTTTGCAGCGAGGTGGAATCTTCAATCACCGTCAGGCGGTCTTCGAGCCGCAACGTCCGGTAGCCGACAATCGCGTCGAAGCGATAGCCGGTGGGAACCGTGCAGCAGGTGATGCAACTCGTGCCGCAGCCGTCACCGCAGCAGAGGTTGTAAATTCCCCGCACCCCGCCGCCATAAAACGTCGATTCGGCCTCGGCCGAGATCTGTCCCGAAATCTGGTTCGGAAACGCCACAAACGACGCGTTCTCTTCGCCATTGACAATGTCGTAAAATGGGCGGGCCAGGATCGGATCGCCTGACGAGCTGGCCCGATACGACTCGCTCTCTTCGGCCAGGCCGAAATAATCGCCTTCGATTCCGAGGCGGCGGCACGGATCGAACCACCAGCCTACCGTCAGGCGGCCGCCGCTACGCACATCGGAGAGCACCGATTCGCCGCCAAAGAGAATCTCGGTACCCGGTTCTCCAAGCACGCCCGCATCCGCGGCAGGAGTTCCACTGGGGCTGGTCGTAATCAGGGCCGGGAGGTCCGCACCCTTGGTTCCCCAGAGCAGATATTCGCCACGGACGTAAAGACCAGAAAGGCAGCCGCGGCCAAACGGTCCGCAGCTCGGACCAAACCGGCCGCAGTGGTTGCAACCCATAGCGCCACAGCCGTCGGGTCCGCACATCGCGCCGTCCCCTTCGACAATCATGCCCGTGTCGGCGCCGTCGTAGTAGACGGTTTCACCTTCCGACGACACGATGCCGCCTTCCATCACCGTTGTTTCACCGGGTGGCAGCGGCGCCATCATGGTCGCTTGGCGCACGTTGCCATTTTCCATACCTGGCGGACGGGCACCCGCGCCAGGAGCATGTCCTCCCCGCACCGCCGGTCCGGCGGCTGGTTCATATTGCCCGGACGACGTTTGGCCCCACAAATTTGCCGAGGCCAGTGAAATCGACAGTGCGACGCACAAGCACCAGGCGACTCTTTGATCAAGCCGCACAGACCAACAAGCGCGCAGCCGGCAGTTCGTGTTTGCCACGATCCGTTCCCTCTCTGTGAGTCCGTCGGAGCCGGCCGACAAGATTCCCGCTTGCCGTGCCCCGCGGTCGTAAGTCGTCGAGACTGGAAGGGGGCTTGTAGCGAAGGGGCCCGAAGCGGCCAAGAGCAATTCTGGGGCGAGAACGCGTACGTGTGCCCTGCCAGCGAGGGGGGCCGCCACAAGCCTCAACGGGGACCGCTGTTTTCCGAAGGGCAAGCCAAATGATAACTTCGGACCAGAGGCGACAAGGTCTTACTGTTCGCTGCAAATTCGATCGGCCGCGGGGACTTTGGCTTCTGAGGGAGGCGGAAGCGGGTTGATATCGGCCGGGACCAGTCGGGCGAAACAGTGGGGGCAAACCCAGGCTTTCGGCTCGATCATCATTTGATGATGCAGCGCGCAGGCCGGGCACTTATACCGCAGCGGGGTAAGCGGCAACGTATCGCCGTTATTCATGGAGTACCACCCAGAGAATTGCTGAACGCAAGAATTATCGTCGGTTTTCTGCGAGATGCAAGTTCAAGTCTTTTACGATCGCTGCGCGGAGGCGCGACTTCTCTTCCCGACCCGCCGCCGCTCACGAGCGGTTATCGCCCGCGACCTCCCTCGCTACGATGCCAATATGGCGAGTGAGAAAACGCAAGCGATCGTCCTCCGCGTGGTGGAATTCAGTGAAACGAGCTACGTCGTCACATTGTTTACCGAGGATTTTGGCAAGATTGGCGCTCTGGCCAAAGGAGCCCGCCGCCCCAAAGGGCCGTTCGAGGGTGCTCTTGACCTGCTTGCCCTGGTGCGGATAGTGTTCCTCCGCAAATCGTCCGGGGGCCTCGATCTGTTGACCGAAGCTAAACTCGAACGATGTTTTCGATCGGCCCGACGCGACCTGACTCGCCTGTACGCAGGCTACTACGTCGCGGAACTGCTGTCGGAACTGACCGACGAGGGGGATCCCCATCCGGAACTATTCGCCGCAGCGAACGACACGCTGCTGGCGCTGGATCAGGGAGAACCACTCGTCGAAACCATCCTGCATTTTGAGGTCGAAGCGTTGCAGCACCTGGGCCATTTCCCGCTTCTCACGGACTGCGTCGGCTGCGGCAAGGCTGTGCCCCTTGTCGGGCGCGTGCGGTTCGGTCTCGTGGCGGGGGGCGTTCTTTGTGCGACCTGCCGGCTCGGCCAGCGGCGGGTGGCCAGCGTCAGCGCCGCGGTGGTGCAAGCGCTACAGGAGTTTGCCACGGCGGGAGGGAACTGGCGTTCGCTCCGACTCGACCCGGCGATTCGCGGCGAACTACGCGGCGTCTGGAACAACTACCTGGCCCACCTGTTGGGCCATAAACCGCGGATGCACGATTACCTTGGATTTTTAGCGCGGTAGCGAATTTTACCAGCGTCGACTCAACTTCGCCTGTCAACCGTAACAGCTCGACGAAAGGACACGGATGTCCCCCCTGTGCAACGCAACCTGGGCCGTGCCGGCAGTGCTTGTGGGCTGCTTCTGGGCTGGCGGCTGCGCGAGCATGGGCGAGCCGGCCGCGGGCAGCTCCGAGGTCTTGCCGACCGGGAGCGGCGTCAGTCAAGCATCGTACACCCCGACGCCACCGACCGATTCTCCGGGCCTCGCGTGGAGCGATCTGGCGATCGACAACTGGGGCAAGACGGCCAAGAAGCTGACTGGCCGAGGGCCGAATCGCGAGATTGCGATCGCGCTCTACAAACAGGCCGATGCCGATTACCGGCGGGCCGCCGAAATGCAGACGGCCGAGCGGACCGGTCTGTTTGAAGCCGCGGCTCCGAAGTTCGTCGAAGCGGCCGAGCGGTGGCCCGATTCGGCCCTGGCCATGGACGCCCTGTTCATGGCGGGCGAAAGCATGTTCTTCGCCGACAACTACCCGCAGGCCAATCGCTATTACGAACAGCTCGTCAAAGCGTTCCCGAACAACAAGTACATCGATATCGTCGACCAGCGCCGCTACGCCATCGCCAAGTTCTGGCTGGAAATCAATCGCGAAGACCCCGAGGACTTTTATTACGCCAACTTTTTCGACAAGACCCGTCCCTGGAAAGACGCCCGCGGCAGCGGCATCCGCGTCTTCGACAAGATTCGCGTCGATAACCCGACCGGACGGCTCTCGGACGACGCCACGCTTGCCATCGCCAACGAGAACTTCGCTCGCGGGAAGTTTCACAAGGCGGACGAGTACTACACCGACCTGCGGAAGAGTTTTCCGGCCAGCGAACACCAATTCCTCGCCCATTTTCTCGGCGTCAAAGCCAAGCTGAGCAGTTACGACGGCCCGGCCTATTCGGGCGCTGCTCTCGACGAAGCCGAGAAGCTCATCAAACAAATGTGGCGGCAATTTCCGCAAGAGTCGGAGAAGGAACGCGAGTTCCTGGAGCGATCGGCCGCCGAAGTCCGCCTGCGGAAGGCGCAGCGGCTGGAGTTCCTGGCCCAGTATCACGACCGTCGGGGCGAGTATCGCGCCGCCCGGCACTACTACGCCGGCATCGTCGACGACTTTGCCGACACGCCGCTGGCGGCACGGGCCGAGAGTCGGATGACCGAGATCGCGGCCTTCCCCGCGGTCCCACCTCAGCAGGCCCAGTGGCTCGTCGATCTGTTGCCTGAAACCGACAACGTCAAGGCCGTGCTCGAGGCGACCGAGGCCGAACGGATCGCCCGCGCCGAGCGGGCGGCCGCGGAAATGAACTCGGAGCCGCAGCCGGCGGGCGATACAGAAAGCCAGCCAGAGGTCGCCGGCGGAACCTGGCGCAACTTATTCCAGCGCTAGGAGCGGGCCCAGCGAATGCCAATCTCCCGAGCTACATCCGCCATCGCCGCGATGGTGCTCCTCGCCAGCGGGCTCGCGATGCCGGGCTGCGCGGGCTATCAGCTCGGTCAGCGCACGCTTTACCGGCCCGACATCCGGACGGTGCACGTGCCGATCGTTGAATCCGACAGCTTTCGCCGCAATCTGGGCGAACGGCTGACCGAGGCGATCGTCAAGGAGATCGAGCTCAAGACACCATACAAAGTGGTCGGCCCGGCCGAGGCAGATAGTATTCTGACCGCCCGGATCGTTTCCGATAGCAAACGCGTGCTTACCGAGAATCGGTTCGACGAGCCGCGCGATGTCGAAACGGATTTCTTCGTCCAGGTGAGCTGGGTCGACCGCCGGGGCGACCTGATCATGAGCCACAACGACGTCCCGACGCAACCGCTCCTCTTGAGTGTCAGCCAGACGACAAACTTCGTCGCCGAAGGGGGCCAATCGCTGGCCACCGCCCACCAGGAGGCCATCGACCGCCTGGCCCAGCAAGTCGTCGGCCAGATGGAACTGGCCTGGTGAAGCTCGCGCGTTGACAGCGCATGAAGCAGAAAGTCGTCGCTCGTCGTCGGCAAATCTGCGTTACTCTGGGAGAATCTGCGGCCAAGTACCCGGCCATCGAGGCCGCAGATCATCGCGGATTCTTGAAAGCAAGGCTCGGCCATTCGCTGTCCGCGTGACGCGTGCTTCGGAACAGCGATGGGCGTGGGAGGCGACGCGTAAATGCGATAAACTTCGGGATTGGCTTCGTTGTCCGGCTTCCCCGTCCCACCCGACTCAGAGATCCCGCATGCTCGGCGCACAACTCGACCTTCCGACCTATTTGGACCGCCTCAGCGCTGAAGTCGCCCGGCTGAACCAGGCCGATATCCGCCTGTGGGCCGATCTGGTGTACGGCGCGTGGGAACAAGGCCGGTTCGTGTTCATCATCGGCAATGGCGGCAGCGGCACCACCGCCAGCCACATGGCAGAAGACCTCGGTAAGAGCACGCTGCATCCCGACGACTTGCGGGACGAATCGAAGCGCCGCCTGAAGGTGCTCAGCCTTACCGACAACGCCGGCTGGCTCCTGGCCGTAGGGAACGATTGCGGCTACGACCAGATTTTTGTGCAGCAGCTGATGAACTACGGTTCGGCCGGGGACCTCGTGATCGCGATCAGCGGCAGCGGCAACAGCCCGAATATCCTGTCGGCTGTCGATTGGGCGAATCGGCACGGCCTGGTGACGTTCGGCCTCACGGGTTATCGCGGGGGAAAATTGCGCGAGCAGCAGCAACACGGACTGCACGTCGACCTGGACGACATGGGGATGGTCGAGAGCATCCATCTGTGCGTTTTTCACTGGGTACTGAACGACGTCTTTGCCCGCATCAACCGTGCCGGACGCTACGCCGCTTGAGATTGCCGCAAGGACGTGCGAGACTCTGGGGCAGAGCAACCACCTGCCTCCCCTCTCGAGAGTTCCCGACCATGCAACGCACGCTCATCGGCTATTTCACGCTTGCGCTCGTCGCCCTGATGACCTTGACCGCCTCCCGAGCCGCGGAGCCCCAGGAATTGCTTGTCTATTTCGGCACGTATACCAACGGCGGCAAAAGCCAGGGGATCTATCGCTACCGCTTGGATCTAGCGACCGGCAAGCTCTCGCCGATTGGCGTCACCTCGGGAATCAAGAATCCGTCGTTCCTGGCGATTCATCCGGGCGGCCAGCACCTCTACGCCGTGAGCGAAGTGGCTGAGGGAGGGAAGCCCACCGGGGCCGTGACCGCCTTTTCGCTCAATGCGAAGACGGGCGAACTTACCGCGCTTAATCATCAATCGAGCGAAGGGGGCGGGCCGTGCCACGTCGCGGTCGATAAGTCGGGGAAGTGCGTGCTCGTGGCCAATTACGGCGGCGGAAGCATTGCCTCGCTGCCGCTAGCCAGCGACGGCTCGCTCCAATCGGCGGGTTCGGCCATCCAGCACGAGGGCTCCAGCATCGACCCGGCGCGGCAAAAGGAGCCCCACGCGCATTCGATCAACGTGTCGCCCGACAATCGGTTCGCTTTCGCGGCCGATTTGGGCCTCGACAAAATCCTCGTCTACAAGCTCGATCCGGCGGCCGGCAAGCTCGTCCCCCACGATCCGCCATTTGCGAAAACCCCGGCGGGCGGCGGCCCGCGGCACTTCGCCTTTCACCCGGACGGGCGCTATGCCTATGTCTGCAACGAGATGAAGTCGTCGGTCACCGCGTTCGCCTATGACGCCGAGAAGGGGACGCTCACCGAGATCCAAACCATCACCACACTGCCCGCCGACAAGCAGGGGCTCGCGGGCAACTCAACCGCCGAGATTCAGGTGCACCCGAGCGGCAAATTCCTGTATTGCAGCAACCGCGGACACGACAGTCTGGCAATCTTTAAGATCGATCCGGCGACGGGCAAACTGACCGCGGCTGGCCACCAGTCGACGCTCGGCCGCACGCCGCGCAACTTTGGCATCGACCCGACGGGCAAGTACATCCTCGCCTGCAACCAGGGGAGCGACACGGTCGCCGTATTTCAGGTCGATCAGGCCACGGGCGCCCTCGCCCAGGTGGGCGAGCCGATTACGGTTCCCGTCCCAGTCTGCGTGAAGTTCCTCGCCGTGGAGTAATTGCGCGTCGGCGCTATTCCCACTCCTCGCGCTCGGCCTCGACGAGGATCGAATCGGTGCTCGTCGCGTCGACTTGCCGGCAGATTTCGGTCAGTCGCTGGCCAATGTCGCGCATCTCGGCTTGCCATTCCTCGGCCGGACAATCGGCCGCCGCAAACTGCTCGAACTCCTTCACGAGCAGGATCATCCGCAACAGATGCCGGAAGATCACCCCTTCCTGCTTCTGGAGGCCGCGGCTGGTGATGTACTTGTTGAAGTGGTTGAACTCGAGCACCTCGCCAGCCGCCCAGACGCTCGTCGTAAAGAGCGAGTGAACATGCGGATAGTTGGCGTCGAAGATGAGCCGCACCTTCTCCCCGAGGGTGAGCGGCCAGACCTTTTCGGCAAACATTTCCCGGCGATCGCGGTCCTCTTCCGCTGGGGCCGCGCCGAGTTGTTCAGCCGTCGCCAGTCCCCGCTGCAAGAGTTCGGCATCGAGGCGCGTCGTCGCCAGCGGACCGGGAGGCATTTCGTCATACCGCGGCACGCGCACGTGTTTAGCCACCGAGCCCGGCATCTCCAGCACGCTTTCGAGCACTTGAATCCGCTCCTCGCGGCTGGCGATACCCAATTGGCTCAGCAGGTACACGGCATACAGC
>JALORD010000466.1 GCA_025459145.1 Pirellulaceae bacterium
CGCCATCGGCACGGAGCTGCCTGACAATGGCCTCCCAGTCTTCACGCTGAATTACGAGAACGATGACGATGGCAGCCGCAGACTGGGAAAGGACTCGCGGCTGACGTTTGTCGCCCCGCGCGACGGCACGTATCTGGTGCGCGTCAGCGATGTCCGCGGTTTCGGCGGCGAGAAACACCTGTATGAACTGACGATCCGGAGGCCGGTTCCCGATTTCACAGTAACGATCGGCGGCGTTGGTCCCGCGATTGGAAAGGGGAGCGGCAAGCCGTTCACGGTGAAGGCAGATCGCCTCGACAATTACATGGGGCCGATCCGCGTAGAAATCACCGGACTTCCGCCTGGCTACAACGTGACCTCGCCGCTCGTCATCGCCGAAGGGCTCTATGAAGCCTATGGGGCGATTTACGCGGCGGCCGATGCAGCGGAACCGACCGACGAACAACTGGAGCAGGTGAAGGTCACTGCGACCGCCACCGTGTGCGGCAATGAGCGGGCCAAGGAGGTCGCCGGGGGCCTAGGAAAGTTCAAAGTCGCGGACAAGCCCAAGGTCATTGCCCATCTGGAGCTTGATCCCGCACGGCCGGTGAGCACGGAGGCAGCATCGACGGAGGCGGCCGCCAGCAGCGAACTTCCCGTGCTGACGATTACGCCGGGCGGAACGGTCACGGCCCGGCTGCGAGTCGAGCGCGACGGCTTCGACGCCCGGATTCCGTTCGAAGTCGCCAACCTGCCGCACGGCGTGATCGTCGACGATATCGGCCTCTCGGGCGTGCTGGTTCGTGAGAAAGAGACCGAGCGGCCGATCTTCCTGCGCGCCGAACCTTGGGTCGGCGAGCAGGAGCGGCTAGTCTACGCCACGGCCCAAGTCGAAGGAAATCAGGTCACGCGGCCGATTCTGTTCCGCGTGGCGAAGTAGCTTCAGCTCCGAGAGCGCATTGCACGCAGCCCGCTGTTCGGCTTCTTTCTTGTTCCGGCCCCAGGCCGGTTGATAGCGGGCCCCCGAAACCTGGGCGACCATCTTGAAGCACTTGCTGTGGTCCGGGCCCTTTTCGTCGAGCATGTGATACGTCGGTGTGCTGCCGAATTCCCGCTGGGCGAACTGCTGTAAGAGCGATTTGTAGTTGCCCCCCAGTTCGCCAGCTGCCGCGAGTTCCAGTTCCGGGCCGATGTAGGCGTTGATGAACTGCCGGGCCGCGGAATCGCCTCCATCCAGATAAATCGCCGCCAGGAGCGACTCGAACACATCGGCCAGGAGCGACGGCGGCACCGTGGGGTTCGTCGTCATCCCTTTACCGAGGATCAAAAACTCCTGCAGCCCGAGCGCCTCGCTGATCTTGGCACAAGTCTGCCGGCTAACGACGACCGACTTGACCTTGGTCAGGTCCCCTTCGAGGTACTGCGGAAACTGGCGGAACAGCATCTCACAGACAAAAAAGCCCAGGATCGCGTCGCCGAGAAACTCCAGCCGCTCGTTCGACGCGAGCCGGTGCTCGGCCCCCGAAGCGTGCGTGAGTGCGGCCCGCAGCACCCGCGGATCGTGAAAAAAGTAGCCGATCCGACGTTGGCAACGGACGAGCAAATCCTCGGTTTCCGGCGCCGCCGCATCGGTCAACAAGTCAGCCGGCAGCGTCACCGCTGAATCCTCGGGAGTGATGTCCATGGCTTGGCTCTGCGGAAAATGGCGGCCGCAGGTTCTGGCTAGTGCCGCGTGATTTGCTGCAGGCGAAGCGATGGCAGCCCGGCCGGCAACCACTTGCCGCAACCGTAACGGCCAGGGTAGTTTTTGTCAACGCGCGGGCTACCCGGGCTTCTTGCCATCTGGCACGCGCTGCGGTTGCCTTTCAACACGATATTTGTGCCCGCACCAACCCGTGCGGCCCTACCTATGCGGATCGTCCTTTGCTACCCCATCGAGTCGCGGCACCTGCGGCAAATTGAAGCAGCGGCACCTGGCCACGAGGTGGTTGACGCTGGGCAGGAGCGGATCGGGGCGGAACTGCTCGAGGCGGACATCTTCTGCGGCCACGCCAAAGTGCCGGTCCCCTGGCCCGAGGTCGTCCGTCGCGGGCGGCTCCAGTGGATTCAGTCGTCAGCCGCCGGACTCGATCATTGCCTGGTCCCCGAGGTGATTGCGTCGCCGATCCTGGTAAGCAGTGCCTCGGGCCTGTTTGCCGATCAGGTCGCGGAACAGACGCTGGCTTTGCTCCTGGGTCTCGTCCGCAGCCTGCCGACGTTCTTTCGGGCGCAACAAGCTCGCGAATTCATCCGCCGACCGACCCGCGATCTGCATGGGGCGACCGTGGGCATCGTCGGCCTCGGCGGCAATGGGACGCGCCTCGCTGAAGTGCTACGCCCCTTCCGCACGCGACTCGTCGCGACCGACATGTTTCCGAGCGATCAACCGGCGGGCGTCGTCGACGCGCTCTGGCCCGCCGACCAGCTCCCGCGGCTCCTGGCCGAGTCGGATATTGTCGTCTTGTGCGTCCCTCTGAACGACCAGACTCAGGGAATGATCGCCGCGCGAGAGCTGGCCCAGATGAAGCCTGGAGCCCTCCTTATCAACGTGGCTCGCGGCCCCGTCGTCATTGAGCGCGATCTCGTGGCTGCCCTCGCCAGCGGCCATCTGGGCGGAGCGGGGCTCGATGTCACGGAGATCGAGCCGCTTCCCGTCGACAGCCCGCTCTGGGCGCTGCCCAACGTGCTGATCACGCCGCACGTCGGCGCACAATCGGTCCGCCGAGCCGACGACACCACCAACCTCATTGCCGAGAACCTGCGGCGATATCTCGCGGGAGAGCCGCTTCTCAATCGGGTCGATAAGCGGCTCGGCTACCCCACGCCGGCGGCCCGCCGCGGGGAAGAGCGCATGTAACACCTTTCCCCGGGCAGAGCGCCTGGGTAAGGGTGGCCGCTACTTGCGGCTCAGCGTGAACGACATCCAGTGCACCCCTGTTTCGTCATTGACCATCATCCCGCCGCTCGGCGCGAGATACTTGGCCAGTACCGAGAACGGCGGCAGAGGATGGTCTTTCAGGGCCCGGTCGACATCGGCCAGCAGCGGGTTCCCTTCGGCTCCGCGGGCGAGCATCTGCTGGGTGTTATCGGCCAGGGCCATCTCATACCAGAACCGCATCCCTTCCTCGGGCCGCGAGAACTGCACCATGCCCGGCGCGTCGCCCCCCACCTGTCGCTTGATCTTGCTGGCAATCAGTTTGTAGTCGAGCTCGTCGGCCAGGCGGCGCGAAGGATCGTTGTGCGTGTCGATGGCGGTATGGAGCGCGGTCCGGCTGTCGCTCGCCACCAGGTAGTTGCCGATGATCGCAAAACATGGCTCGGGAGTGCGGATGGTCGGCCGGTCGGGGCGCTCGTTGCGCTGCCGGATGCGCTCCTGCGCCTCATCGGGCAGCTTCAGCGCCCAGTACGGCGTCCCGGCGTGGAAGGTCGGCACCAGGTTTTCCGAGTACTTGTCGATCACTTTCTGAAACAGGGGCGAAAACTCCTCACCGCTCTTGACCCGTACGCCGACCAGCGACGAGATGCTGTTGATCCGCACCGGCTTCTCGACATACTGAGCGAACGTAAACCGCCCTTCCAGCATTGGCAGTAACTCCTTGGCAAAATCGAGCCCCAGCGGCTCGCCTACGCGGGCCTGCACCTCGAGGCCGAATTCGCCCGGCGACGTGAGGCTGTCGTACAGCATCGCGGCCTTGTCATAGGTAAGCTGCATGTCCCAGTTCACCGTGCTGTAGGTGATGATGTCTGGCGGAACCCATGATTCGGGCGTTGTGTCGCCCGACTTCATCGCCACGAGCTGCACGACGCCCGCTCGCGGCTGATCGAGCAAGAGGTGCACGTGCTGCACGTTGTCGAACTCGCCGGTGGCCAGCGTGATGCTGCCGGCGACCCCCTTTACGCCATCGAGCCCCAGGACCGGCAAGAGGGCCAGCCCCGTCGCGGCAAATCCTCCGCGGGCAAAGGTCCGCACCGCTTCGACTGGATCGACAAACCACGTAATCTGCGGCGGATCGTCCGCCGTGTTGGCACAGCGGCTCATCAGCGAGTTGAAGCTGTTGCTATCCGCCAGCGACCGGTCGCGGCCGCCGTTCCAGCGCTTGAGCGTATACGCCAGAATCTCGCGGGAGGTCGCAATCAGCACGGTCCCCTCGCGATCACAGAGGAACGCGCTGCGACCTTCCGGGCCGGTGTACACCCCGATCTCCGTCCCTTCAATCTTCTCGAGGGCGACCGAACCTCCCCGCTGGCGAATCAGGTCTTCGCCGGTCCCGAGCAGCTTCATGAACTGCGGCAGCTTTTCGTGAACATCGAGCAACAGGAGCGCGCCCGGCTCGCTTTCCGGGGGTACGACCAGCGCCAGGCAAACCTCTCCCTGCGGAATCGAAACGAGTTGGTCCAGCGGCAAGCCGACCTGCTCCTCGATCTGCTTCCACGCGTTCTGCAGCGAGGCCGACACATCGCCGACGAGCGGCTTGATCTGCTCGTCCTCCATGATGCGGCCGATGGCCGTCTGCTGGAACCGCTCGCCGAGAACCTTCGTGTCGCGGACCCGGATGAGCCCCAGCGTCTTCTCGGGCAAGAGATATGGCGCCTGCGGTCGCTCGGCACGCACCTCGGCGAGCGAACCCCACAAGAGTGCCAAACCGAGCGTCGCCGCAATCCACACGGAAATTCGGTGTTTCATATTCGATCGTCCCGCCAGCAGATCGGAAGGGGTCTGTTCCGCAGGTTCTCGCCCTCCCCGCTCCCTCTGGGAGAGGGTCGGGGGTGGGGGTATGCCGCGCCAACGACTGGAATTGATCGGCGGAACACTTCTTCGTACCCGCGGCCGCGCCGCCGGGTTTCGCCATTTCCCAGTTTCGCCTGCCGCGGGGCAATCGGCCAGTGCGACTCTTAAGCCAGATCAAACAGCAGCACTTCCGCCGCCTCGGTCGCTGCGATCGACACCGAACTCTCATCG
>JALORD010000467.1 GCA_025459145.1 Pirellulaceae bacterium
TGAGCAACAAGACCTGGGTCGGTGTGGTCCCCGGGGCGATGGTGTGTGCCAACAATCCACAGCGATTTCCGATCACGGCCTGCGACTATGCGGCGACTCTGGTCAATGTGCACAGCGGACCGGCGGCGGGCGAAATCGATCCGGTGACGGGCTTTGCCCCGATTCATCCGCCGAACAGCCCGCTCGCCCACGTCTGCCAGATGTATGCCGAGCATCCGGGGGGAGCAAACATTGTGCTCGGAGACGGGAGCGTGCGGTTCGTATCCCAGATGATCAATCAGCTGACTTGGGCCGCACTGTCGAGCCGGGCCGAGGGAGAGCTGGTGGGAGAATATTGAGATGAACCGCATCGGCAAGCTTGATGTGATTGGGCCTGGATTGACTCGCCGCATCGCGGGGCCGGCGATACTCGTCGGCTTGCTGTTGTGCTCCGTCGGCTGTCGCCCGCCGGCGGTCGAGTTCCAGAACCTGCATCTGGTAGCGTCGCTCCGCACGGCCTGCTCAGCCCAAAAGACCGATTGGCTCGAAGGCGTAGCCAAAGCAGTCGAAACGCGACATACCGAGGGTGAAATGTCCGACGCCGAGCGTGAGCATTTCGTCGAACTCATCGAAATAGCTCGCCGCGGCGATTGGGAGGAGGCGGATCGGCGGTGCCTGGCCTTCGAGCAGGCGCAGCTAGGCCGGACTCGCGAGCGGCCGCCGAGCCATGAGCATGCTCATTAGTGCTTCGTGCCTTCCGGCGGCCCCTGCTAGGCGAACCAGCAGGGGCACCGTGCAAAGCGATTTCACATGAGATTCATCTACGGAAACTCTTCCCGCTGTAAGAGATTGGCGAGTTCTGCCGCCGCGGCCCAGCGGGCGGCCTGAGCCTCGACATAACCCAGGTTCACTTCGCCAAGCGTCTTCTGGGCCGACAACAGTCGCAGAAAATCGAGTTCCCCCTGCTCGTACAGTCGCTGCGTGAGCGTGACCGATTCGCGGGAGCGGGGAAGGATTTCGCGTTCGTACCGGGCGACCTGGACGATGGCCGATTGATAGCGTCCCACGGCTTCGGCAGCTTGCGTGGAAAGCTCGAGCTGCACGCGGCGGACTTCGGCCTCGGCCCGGCCGATGTTGGCCTCGGCTTCGCGAATCCCTCCTTGGTTGCGATTCCAGAGAGGGACGCTCATGGTGACTTGGGCAATTCCCTGGTCCTCGACGCCGATGAGCTGACGCTGGTAGCCACCCATCACGTTGAATGTGGGGTACGGTTCAACGATGGCTCGTTGCAAAAGGACGCGCGCTCGGTCGACGCCAACACTGGCGATACCGGTCTGGGCATTGAGCATGGCTGCTTCGGGGCCCACCCGATCAAGCTCGACTTGCATGGTCGGCGCAGCCAGGTCGCCGCGCAGCTCGCCCACGGGCATTGCCGGCACTCCGCTGGCGGCAGCGAGTTGCTTTCGCGCCGCTTCGAGAACGGCCTGGGCGCTCTGGTGTGCTGCTTCGGCCCGTTGCAATTCGATCTCCAGCAGCAGCGTATCGGTTCGCGTCCCTTCGCCCCCTTGGAGCAAAGCCTGACCGATTTGCTGCGAGCGACCGGCGAGGCGGGCCAAGTCGGCCAGGACGGCGACACGCTGCTGAGCCGCCAGCGTCTGGTAGAAATTCTTCCGCACGCCGGTAAGCACTTCAAACCGGGCGCGGACCAGCGCCAGGCGAGCTTGCTCGACTTCGTAGCAAGCCGCCGACTGATCGAGCACCAGCTTGCGGCCCGTGAGAATGTCCTGACTGAAGAACGCGTTGTACTGCGATTCACTGCCGGCCAGTTGCGGCGAAGCGACTCCGAACTGCGGATTGGGATAGCGGCGGGCTTGCCAGGCGCGGCCCTCGGCAGCCTCGATCGCCTGCCAGGCAGCGGCAAGCTGCGGGTGGTTGGCCAGGGCAGTCTGCTCGAAATCGATCAGCTGGGCCGGACCCGCCGTCGCGGGAATGTTTTCGATGTTCTGGACGAGGGGCTGAATCGCGCGGGGAACGGCGGAGCGCTCATCGGGCGCTGGCAGCCGTTGCGGCGGCGCATTGTCGGCTGGCGGAGCAATGTCGACGGGCGGCGGATACTCGACCGGCGGCACCGGCTGTTGGGCTCGGCCCGAACTTGAAGCGAAGGCAACCGCTAGCATCATCGCCGCGGGCCAGCCGCCAGTGCGTCGCCATGATGGTGTCATCAGTCGCATGCAAAAGGTCCCCCCGGTCGACATGATCGGCATTACCGACAGGCGCCGTTCATCGAAAACAAGTGGGCAAATTGTCACAGCCGGTACAGCTTCCCCAGCTTGCCGAGGCGGGGCGTCGAGCAAGGCAACCAAACTGTCCTCCGGCGCGTGAAACCGCTTCCAATCGCAGCTCCGACAAAGTGTGAAGAGAAGCAGCGTCGTTGTTCCCGCTGCGCGACAATGCGCCCTAAAATTGCCGAAGTCTTCCCTCATCCCCAGGCGGTTGGAGTACGCGCGATGTGCGGCATTGTTGGCTATGTAGGACCCCGCGGGGCCGAGGAATTCCTGCTCGAAGGGCTGCGGCGGCTCGAATACCGCGGCTATGACAGCGCGGGGCTGGCGACGCTGACCCCCCAGCGCGAGTTTCACGTCACGAAGGCCGTGGGGCGGATCGAGACGCTGGCCCAGAAACTGGCAGACCATCCGACGCCGGGCAATCTGGGAATCGGCCACACCCGGTGGGCGACGCACGGGGCGCCGAGCGAGGCCAACGCCCATCCGCATTTCGGCGGCGGTCGAAACGCGGACGATGCAGTCCTCGCCCTGGCCCACAACGGCGTCATCGAGAACTACGTCGCGCTCAAGGAAAAGCTGCTCGCCGAGGGGTACACCTTTCAAAGCTCGACCGATACCGAAGCGATCGCGCACCTCATCGCCCGCTATCTGGCTCAGTTTGAAGAGCGGCGCGAGGAGTTCGGCACGGTCGATCCGTATGCCTTGCCGCTGGCGGCGATCAGCAAGGCCGTGAGCAAGCTCCGCGGCACTTATGGCCTCGTCGTCCTCCTGCGGGACTGGCCCGACGCGATTTTTGTCGCCCGGCAAGGGAGCCCGCTGGTCGTCGGCGTGGGGCATGGCGAACACTTCGTCGCCAGCGATGCCTCGCCCCTGGCCGGCTATGCCGAGAAGATTGTCTATCTGGCCGATCACCAGATTGCCGTCGTCACGGCTGACAAGCTTGAAGTAGCCCATCGCGACACCGGCCGCATCGAGCATCTGGTACACGATCTGGCGATCGAGACGAGCGATGTGGAACTCGGCGGCTTTCCCCACTACATGCTCAAGGAAATCTTCGAGCAGCCCGAGGCCATTGAGAACGCGATGCGCGGCCGGCTTGACGACGAGAACGCGACAGCCGTGTTCGGCGGGCTCAACCTCTCGGCGACCGACCTGCGGCACGTGAACCGCATTCTGCTCACCGCCTGCGGCACCAGTTGGCATGCGGCCCTCGTCGGCGAGTATCTGCTCGAAGAGCTCGCCCGAATTCCGGTCGAGGTCGAGTACGCCAGCGAGCTGCGCTATCGCAATCCGCCGGTCGAAAACGGCACGCTGCTGTTTGCGATCACGCAAAGCGGCGAAACGGCCGATACGCTGGCCGCCCTCCGCGAGATGAAGCGCAAAGGACATCCAACGCTCGCGATCTGCAATGTCGTCGGCAGCACGATCGCCCAAGAGGCAACCGGCGGCGTCTATTTGCATGCTGGACCGGAGATCGGCGTCGCCTCGACCAAGGCCTACACGTCGCAGTGCGTGACGCTCGCGATGCTCGCGCTCTACTTCGGCCGGATGCGGCATCTCAGCTTCGAAGCGGGCAAGCGAATCATCGCCCAGCTCCGCGCCTTGCCCGACATCCTGCGGCAAACGCTCGAAGTGAACAGCGAAGTCCGCCAGCTCGCCGGCAAGTACTGCCACGCGACGAACTTCCTCTATCTCGGTCGGCAATACAACTTTCCCACGGCCCTCGAAGGGGCGCTCAAGCTGAAGGAAATCAGCTACATCCATGCCGAGGGCTACCCGGCCGCCGAGATGAAGCACGGGCCGATCGCGCTGGTCGACGAAGAGACGCCGAGCGTGTTCATCATGCCGCAGGGATTTGTCTACGACAAAGTCATGTCGAACCTCGAGGAGATCAAGGCCCGCGGCGGCCCGGTCCTGGCGATTGCCGCCGAGGGAGATCGCGA
>JALORD010000083.1 GCA_025459145.1 Pirellulaceae bacterium
TCCGCGCTCTTCTCTTCAGCCGCTGCAGAGTCGGATGGCGGATCCGTCTTCTCCGTTGCATCGGCCGGCTTCTCGGATGGCTCCGTCGGCGTCTCTGCTGCCGGCTTCTCTGCTGCGGGCTTCTCTTCGGCCGGCTGGGCCTCTTCAGGCTTCGCCGTTGCGGGCTTTTCCTCGTCCTTCTTACCATCAGCCGGGGGACTCGTCTCTTCAGCCTTTGGATTGGTCCCCGAGGCTTCCTCAATCAGCTTGATCTGTTCGCGAAGCTGCTGCCCCTCGTAGTGCTCGTCGAGCAAGTCGTTCAGCACGAAGTTCGCGGGAAATGGCTCGTCAAGCTGATTGAGCAGATCGCGATAGCGGCCGACCGATTTGATCAATTCCTGGGCCTCAGGGTTATTCATCAGCACGGGGTACTTCTTGTAGATTTCCGCCCAGGCCTTGAATGCCCGTTCGTAGCGCTGCCGGGCCTCGTCGAACTTCTCGCCCGTGGCGAACATCTGATCCGCCTCATGCACATCCTCATGCGCCCCCTGGGCGAGGTCGGTCTTCTCCGCTTCGCACCGCGTTCGCCAGTACTCAAAGTTGACGATCCCCCGATCACTGGCAATTGCCGATGAGAGCGCCATTTCCGTCTGCAGCTGTTCGATCAGCGAACGAACCTTGGGGAGCTTCTCGCGGGGGGCGGCAGCCAATACTTCGTTCGGTGTAACCGTCACTTCGGTCTCGGCCTGAGCCGCCAGGGGCAATTCCTCGTCTGTACGCTCCGACTTTGGCTTGGCCAGAGCGGCCTGCATTTCCGGCGACAGCTTGCCGGCCTTCTCGTTGCGGATTTTTTCGCGCACCCCCGGCAGTAGTTCGTCGAGTTCCTTCTCGAGCGTCACAATCCGCTCGTCCGCCGCCTCTTTGTCGTTCAAGCGAATGTTGAACCCGCGGGTCGTCGGCAACTCGCGATTGCCGTACTCGTACCAGTCCTCGGCTGCCTTCTCCCAACTGATTTGTGCCCGCTGAAAGAAGTCGCCGTCCTCCTGCATCGCCGCGGAACCGTTGATCCGCGACATGGCGGGGCCGTTGTAGAAGAGCAACGGGGATTTGCCGCGAATCGGTTTGCCTTGTCCCACAGCGTCGATCCCGCGCTGAAACCACAGCCGGGCCACCAGCCAGTTGTCGGGCTTTCCACCGTACCCCAAGGCCTCTTCCCGATCGACTTCGACGCCGTTGCGTCGAAACAAGTCGTGCAATTCCGTGTCGGTTTTGAACAGTTCGCGAAACTGCTTCTTCTCGTCGGAACGGCCGACCTTCTGCCCGGTGTACCACCCGAGTTGGTTGAGTAGCCCTGGCTCCTGTCGGTTGTAGTGAGTTCCGAGGATCAGGAAGTCGATCCCTTTCTTCACCCACTCGTACCGCATCCGATAGTCGTCGAACTCGACCGAAACGTTGTAAGCCAGATTGTGAGCCTGAAAGTCCCAGACTTCGAGGAAGTTCGGCTGCAGGCGGATGATTTGCTGAACCGTCAGCTCCAGCTTGTCCCAGTCCTCGACCTTCTTGTAGTGATTGGCGTAAATCCACAGGATGTTGGCCGCCACTCCGCGCATGCCGACGGTGGCCAGCTTCATCGTTTCGCTCGCCGGGTCGATTTCCCCCAGCTCCGCCTGCGCGAGGTTGTATTCGCTGCGCAGCTGCGACAACTTTCCGCCGGCCGAACTGTCGTCTCGCCCATCGGCAAGATTCGCGTCCACGGCTGCCGGCTGGCTCAAGGCCGCCAGCGGCGCGAGCAGCAAGGCAATCGCGGTAATGTAGGCCACCTTGCGAATAAACGATGCGTTACGCGTCATGCCGCAATCTCCCGCGATTTGAGGCAGAAATAGCCCACAATCGTGACTGCCAGAAAATAAACAGCGGTCATCGTCACTTGTTGGGCGACGAGGTCCGGAAAGATGTTGTATCCGTCGGCCACAAAACGGGAAGTGTCGAACTGCGTATAGTCTGGCAGGACGAAGGTTGCCGCCTGCAAGACATTCATCAGGCCCAGGTCGGCAAAGTGGACGATCCGGGAGAAGACGGAATTCACTTCCAATTCGGTCATCACGTTCTGCTGCGTGATCATCCGAATCGTCGATTCGATCGGACCGCCCCCCTCGACGGCGCCGCGGGCAATCCCGCGAACGAACTCACCGAAGAACCCGAGTGCCGCCGCGGAGATCGTCGCCATCATCGCGACCGGGCCGCTCAAAAACGTGCTGAACATGACGCCGAAGCCGGTCACCAGCACCATTTGCAGCCAGATGCTGAGATAGGCTTTGGCAAAGTTCCACACGAAGCTACCGTCGGCCGGACGGAGATACACATCGGGAAGTGCCACGCCAAAATACTGCCCGGAATCGACGCAGCGGATTTCCACCTGCACTTGTCCGTCGTGAACCAGGTCTTCGAACAGGTCGATCTTGCCCCCTGCGCCGCTCCCGGTTTCGGGATTGAGCTGGAGGGGAATCAGATGCCGATCCGAAACGTACTCCTTGGAAGTAAACAGGATCGGACCGCTCTGCCGCACCGGCGCAGCGGGATTGGGGTTGCGAATGACCATTTCCCCCAGCACGCCCTGTTCGATATCTCCCTTAAACGTTCGAAACACGCGGAGGTTCATTTCGAGCGGCAGCCCGTCGGGAAATTTCTCGCGGGTGATGCCGTCGAACGTCCAGATAGCCGCGGCCTTCGACGAGCCGCCGGGAGGACCGCCCTCGATGTAGCCCCGGTAGTCCCACTCGCTGCCGACATTGATTCCTTTCGGAACCGGTTCCCCAGCGCTATTGAGGATCTGGAGCTGCCCAAAGATCGGCGCGCGAGCGATCAAATCGTCTTTCGGCGGACCGACGATGACCCGTGCCTCGGGGCCGGTGCCGACCAACTCCACCTCGTGCCAGTGGCCGTGGACGAGGTTGGTCCTGCCTTTGCCGTCTTCGTAAATCTCGAACGTGTGCCGATGGTAAGAGTCGTAGCTCGTCGTACCGCGGCGGATTTTCTGCCCGGTGCTGGGATCGATCTCCTCGGTCATTTCCGCGACCACAACCTGATGGTCGTGCCGCAATCCGCGGACGACGAAGAAGTAGCTGATGAGGCCCATGGCCACCAGCATCAGCGTTCCCACCGCGAGAAAACCGAGCGATCGGCCGAGGACGATTTCGCTCGCCCGAATGGGCTTCGTAACGACGGTGTAGATCGTTCGATTCTTGATATCCGTCGGAATGCTGAATGCGCTGAGGACGAGCGCCATCAGCAGCACGAGGTAGTTCGTCGTGCCCAGCACAAAACTGAGATAAACCCGGGCCGGGTTATCGTTCTTCACGTCGAGGAAGAGCCCGGCAAAAAGCAGCAAAACCACGAACACCCCGAATCCGATCAAGACCCGGTTGCGAATTGCCTCTTGAATGGCAAGGCGGGCGATGGCCAGCGTGCGCCGCAGCGAAAATCCCGGCAAATCAACCGACACCGCGGTGACGACCGAGCGCGTCACGAAGTAGAACGCCTCGCTGGGGCCATACTTGCCCGCCGTCAGAATGAACGCAATCAGCGGGATGACGAAGAGCGCAAGCAGGACGATCGCCATTCCCCCCCACAAGAAACCCCAGGTTTCTGGCAGGAAGAACCGCTGCTCGACGGGATCGCCCAGCAGCCAGATCCAGAAATTCGGAATCCCATTCTCGAGCGTCATAACCGCGACCCGCTGTTGACTACGATCTTTCGAAACCGCAACCGCCACCCGGCTGCACGCATCGGACGCGCAAACGAGCGCAGCTACTTCTGTCCGGCGCGGCGGCCCGGCCGCGCTTCGCTATCGCGCACGATATTCAGGAACAACTCTTCGAGCGACAGCGTTGGATGGTCCATGCCAATCACTTCTCCGCCATGACGGGCAATCACGGCCCGGATCTCCTCTTCACATTCCTTCGATAGTCCCTTGGCTTTCATCTGCAGGACGTCCTGAACCGTGAGCAACTCGCTGACCCGGCCCAATTCCTTCAGCTCGCCTTGGTGCAGAATTGCGATCCGGTCGCACACGTCCTGCACATCGGGCAGCAAGTGACTGCTCATCAGGATGGTCTTCCCCTGATCCCGCAGTTTCAGGATCAGGTCTTTCATTTCCCGCGTACCGATCGGATCCAGCCCCGAAGTCGGTTCATCGAGCAGGATCAATTCCGGATCGTTGATCAGAGCTTGGGCCAGGCCGATGCGCCGCGTCATCCCCTTGGAATACTCGCGCAGTTGCCGCCGCCGCGCCCAGTTGAGCCCGACCATCTCGATCAGCTCGTTGGTCCGCTGCCGACGGACCGACGCCGGCATGTCGAACAGCCGCCCGTAAAAATCGAGCGTCTCTTCGGCGTTCAGGAATTTGTAGAGGTACGATTCTTCGGGCAGGTATCCGATCTTTTCGTTCTTGCGAACTTCGGTCGCGTCCTGCCCGAAGACGAGCGCCTGTCCGCTGGTCGGAAACAAGAGCCCCAGCAGGAGTTTGATCGTTGTCGATTTGCCGGAGCCATTGGGTCCTAGCAATCCGAAAATCTCCCCCCGACGAACTTCGAGATCGAGCGCATTGAGGGCTCGAACCTTTTGCCGGCCCCAGAAGTCTCGGTAGACCTTCGTCAGGCTCCGAGTTTCGATGATCAATTCCTTGGCAGCGGATGACTTTGAGGTCGATGCTGGCTCAGCGAGTTGAGTTGCCATGCTAGAAACGTTGGAAGGAAGACTTTCGACGGATGAGTACAAAGTCAGTCTGAGCTTTCCAGGCGGTCGGACAAGGTTGTCGCCCGACAAGCGATCGTAAAGTTTGCCTGGATAAGCGTTTGGAGAAGGTCGGCGCACTGAAGTACGCCGCATGCGACCCGCTGGTTCAGGGCCAGTTGTAATTTCTCCAAGCCGGCGAGAGAGCCGTGCAAAGGCCCGCGGGTACGCCGTGTTCCCACTATAAAGCAGCCCGGTCGCCCTCGCAAGGATCGGCGCAAGTGGTTCCTGGCAAAAGGCTTCCGTCAATGCCGGAGAGCCTATCTTGGGGCCCGGCGACGAACCCCACGGGGCCGCATCCCAGTGACCACGCCGGGAAAGAGTTACAACGCCGGGCGGGCGTTCAAACCTGGCGTCGGGCGATTATTGAGCGACCACTCGATTTGCAAACCCTTGCCACACTATGAGTTATGACCCAAATCTCGCATGCGTTCAAGCCAAGTTGGCTTCGCTCATAGACGTTTGGCACACCTGTTGCAATACAGTTTCTCCACGACGAGCGGCTGAAGTGGAAGCCAGCCGACAGGATGGAACCGGAAGTCATAACCCGTCAGCATGGAGGACTGCCTATCACGCACACTCGATCCGCCAAGATTGGCGGATGGTAGCCCGACCGCGATTGGGTAGAGTCGCGATCGAGTTTTCCGCCCAATTTCCTTCCCGCCTGGATAGGGCCGCCCGGGTATCCCGCTCCCGTGCGGCCCTCTCTTTTTCTTGACTGGGAAGTTTTCTTCACTCGGCAAGCCCCGAGTTTGCTTCACGCCGAAAGCCGTGGCGCCGCAGCGGTCGCCCGCAGCACTTCTTCCAGCACGAGGCCATTCGTAGCAATTGCTTCCCCGGCGTGGATCGTTGGAGTGCCTTGCCAATCGGTAAACGTGCCCCCCGCCTCCTCGATGATGGGTTGAATAGCGGCGGCATCCCAGATGTTCAGCAGCGGATCGACCATCACCTCAGCCCTTCCCGTGGCTACCAGCAGATAGCCGTAGCAATCCCCCCAGGTACGCGTAATGTACGCCGCTTGCTGCAGCGACTCAAACGTCCTCATCGCGCCCCGCTTGGCGAACGTATCGACCTGGGAAGTGACGAAGAGCCCCTCGGCGAGCGTGCCCCGCTTGGAAACCTGAACCCTGCGCGGCTCGCGGGAAGCATGTGGAGTGCCCGTCACAAAATGCCAGGTTCCTTGCTCCGCGGCTGCGAAAACTCCTTCCCGCAAGCCGGGGATGTACACGAATCCCACGAGCGCCCGCCCCTCGTGCTCGACTCCCACCATCGTCCCGTACAGCGGGACTCCACTGATGAACGACTTGGTGCCGTCGATCGGATCGAGAATCCACCGGAAGCCGCTCGTGCCGGCGACTTCGCCGAATTCCTCGCCGAGGATTCCATCCTGCGGGAATGCCGCGGCGATTCGCTCCCGCAATCGCTCCTCGGCCCCGCGATCGGCAACGGTGACGGGCGACTGGTCCCCCTTCCGCTCGACACCCAGCCCTTCGCGTTGAAAGTATTCAAGCGTCAGATCTCCCGCCTCGATTCCTGCCGTACGGGCTAGTCCCAGACGAGGAGCAATTTCGGCAATTAGTTGGGGGGCAAGCATTTCTTTGTGCACAGGTTTGTGAACCGCCACCTTCGAGCCTTCGGTCCGCACGATTGTGATCGATGCGGCTGTACGCGTCGACCCGCGAGTTTAGTCCTCCCCAACTTGAACTCACGGCGAGCAGCATGATTGCCGATCGACCAGCGGCGAGGCCGGTTGGCAGGGGAGCCTTCGGATCCAAGCGAGTCATGGAGCCTGCTGTCGCCGGATTTCCCCGCCTGGCCCGCGACACCGCGTTCGTGGTACGTCGTTTGCGTTCAACACTTCGTAGCAGGATGCTGGCCCGGAGCGACGATCGTGCGGGCTTACTCGAATTACTCAACTCCTATTCAAGGTGACTAACCATGGCTCGCGAACATCTGGCCGATGCCTTCTACGCTGAACTCCGCGACATCCTGAGCGCCGAACGGCAACTGGTCAAAGCGCTCCCCAAGATGGCCATCGCGGCGACCAGCCCCAAACTTAAATCTGCTTTCGAGCATCATTTGGGCGAAACGACAAAACAGGTGGAACGCGTGGAAAGGGCGTTTCAAGACACGGGCAAAGCGGCCCGAGCCGAAACGTGCGAAGCGATGCAAGGACTCATTGAAGAAGCTGACCACCTCCTCGAAGAGAGCGCCGATCCTAGCGTCAAGGACGCCATGCTGATCGCGATGGCTCAGAAGGTGGAGCACTACGAAATCGCCACCTACGGCACTCTGTGCACCTGGGCGGAGACACTCGGCTATCGGAATGCTCTTTCGCTGCTCAAGCAGAACATCGACGAGGAAGAGGCTGCCGACCAGAAACTTTCGAAGCTGGCGGAAACGATCAACGCCGAGGCCGTGGCCGCAAGCTAGAAGTCGACTCAATAACGGGCGTGTTGCCCGGCAGGCACGAATTCGTGCTCGTCGGGCAACCGCTCTCTCGGTCCATAGCTCGCGGCGAACGGCTGCTAGGGCTACGGACGCTTAAGGGCCTCGAGCAGGGCCGCGATTCCCGCCCGAGCGATCTCGGCGTCTTGTTCTCCCGTCGCTCCGCCAACTCCCACCGCGCCGGCAATTTGCTCATCGATCGTTACCGGCACGCCGCCGAACAGCGTCGTGGCTTTGCCCCCGCTGGCCGCGGCGGCATTCTGCAGACTCAGATTGAGCAGCGGATCGGGGGACGTGGTTCCCGGCGGAAAGGGTCCGGTCGCCAGGCGAAAGGTCGCGGCGGTGACCGCCTTGGTTTGAGCCGTATAGCCGCTGCCGGGACGGGCCCCGTCCATGCGGGCAAATGCGATCAGATGGCCGCCATCGTCAACGATCGCGATGTTCACTTTCAGCTGCATTTCCTCGGCCTTCGCGCGGGCCGCACGCACAATCGTTTCGGCGCCGGAGAGCGTCAGCTTGACGTGATTACGCGTGACGAGAGGGTCCGCCGCGGGTGCGGGACCGGCGACAACAGCCAGCAACGCGAATGCCGCAAGCACGACCCGAAAACGAAGTTCGACGTGTACCATGAAGATGCCTCCTGGGCGAGAGTTCGAAACCTGAGCGATTCTCGCCGGCAGAATAACGTCTCGGGATCAAGCAAGCGACCAGGCCAGCCAAGGTTCGGCGCCACTTCCTCCGAAAGTCCCTTGCTCCATGCCACTTGTCATCGAAGTTGCCGCCGAGATCGCGGGCCGCACGGTCGACGAAGCCCGGCTGAAACGCGCCGTGCACGAGGTCCTGGCGAAAGCGGGCATTCGCGCGGGGGAGGTGAGCATCGCCGTCGTCACCGATCCCGAAATGCACGCCCTTAATCGTCAGTATCTCGATCACGACTATCCGACCGACGTCCTCAGTTTCGTGCTCGAATACGACGAGGAGCGGGCCTACCTGGAAGGGCAGATCATCGCCAGTATCGACTATGCCGCGAAGGAGGCCGAGCGATTCGGCTGGTCGGCCGAGGATGAACTGCTGCTGTACGTGATTCATGGCGCCCTGCATCTGGTGGGGCACGACGACCACACGCCCGCCGGCCGCGCAGCCATGCGGAAGGCCGAAGCCGAGCATCTTGCACGGTTTGGCCTGCTGCACCGCTACGACGAGTGACGGAGCGACTCCGGAGGGCAGCCGGGGCGATTCGATTCTTGCCTGCCCCCAGCAACTGGGTTACGATCAGGCGGAAGTTTGACTTGCCGACCAGCCCGCCCCGTCGCTTGCGACGGCCCAGGCATCCCGCCGCTTACGACCCTTCCCGCCTGCGGAGTCGATTGACCATGCGAACTCTCTTCCTTCTTTCCTTCGTCGTCGCGATCGCAGCTCTGTGTTCGCTGCCCCCTGGGGCCGAAGGGCAGGAATGGACTCGTTTTCGCGGCCCCAACGGGACCGGGGAAAGCGAGACGTCGACGATTCCCGCCAGCTGGACCGATAAAGAAGCGAACTGGAAGATCGAACTCCCGGGCGTCGGTCACGGTTCGCCTGTGCTGTGGGGCGAGAAAATCTTTCTACTCAGTGCCGATCCCAAAACGGCGACCCGTTACGTGCTGTGCTATAACGCCGCCGATGGCACGCAGATCTGGCGGCGCGATTATCCGGGGGTGACGCACCACCTGCACGACCGCAGCAGCTTCGCTTCGTGTACGCCGGCTGTCGATGCCAAGCGAGTGTTCGTCGCCTGGTCAGATCCGCAGTCGACCCGTATTTTCGCCTTCGATCACGACGGCAACGAACTGTGGAACCGGGATCTGGGCCCCTGGGTAAGCCAGCACGGATTTGGCACCTCCCCGATGCTCGTCGACGATTTGGTTGTCGTGAGCTGTTCGCAAGAGCCCTCCAAGCAACCAGGCGTTCCCGAGCCGCGGGAGAGCTTCATCGTGGCGCTCGAACAGGCGACGGGGAAAATTCGCTGGCGAACCGAGCGGGCGATCGACACGACGTCGTACTCCGTCCCCGCCATCCGCGAGACTGATGGGGGAGAGGTGGAACTCGTTTGTTGCACCACAGCCGAGGGGATCTTCGCGCTCGACCCGAAAACCGGCCAGCAGAAGTGGGCCTATGCCGACGCCTTCTCGATGCGAACCGTCAGTTCTCCGCAACTGGTCGCCGGCCTCGTCTTTGGAACGACGGGATCGGGCGGCGGCGGAAACTACGTCGTGGCGGTTCGACCGGGCGCTCCGTCCGAGGAAGTGTACCGGATCAAAGAGCAAGCGCCCTATGTGCCGACGCCCATCGCCCGCGGCGAATTGATGTTCCTCTGGGCCGACAAATCGGGGATTGTGAGCTGCATCGAGGCGGCCACCGGCAAACAGGTGTGGCAAAAGCGCGTTGGCGGATCGTACAGCGGTTCGCCCGTTCGTGCCGGCGACAAAATGTTCTGCGTCGACGATGCGGGGACGGTCGTGTGCCTCGCGGCGGGGCCGGAGTTCAAGGAACTGGGGCGGACGCCGCTCGGCGAAATCTGCCGCAGTACGCCTGCGATCGCCGGCGGGCGGATGTACATCCGCACGATTTCGCATCTTGTTTCCGTCGGCGGCAAGTGACAGGCGGCGGGTAACGTCGCGACTTAATCGCGACTAGCTTCCTCCAGCGTTCTCCAGTCTGCTTGTCCGCCCGATTCGTCTCCACCCATGCTTCCCATCCTTCTCATTGCTCTGAAGCGGCTGGGGTGGATGGTGCTGACGCTGTGGGTGGTCTATACGCTTTCCTGGGCCCTGATGCGCAGCGTGCCGGGCGGACCGTTCGATAGCGAGAAGAACGTCGCGCCGGAAATCAAGCGGAATCTGGAGGCCACCTACCGGATGGACCTGCCACTCCCGCAGCAGTATCTGCTCAATTTGCGCGACGTCGTCTTCTTCGGCGACCTCGGCAAGAGCATGCGGCTGAAGGACTTCACGGTCAATCAGGTCATCGGCCAGGGATTTCCGGTCTCGGCGTCGCTCGGCATCATGTCGCTCGTTTTCGCGATTGTCGTGGGGACGATTGCGGGGGTTGTCTCGGCCGTCAATCGCAATACGGCGATCGATACCGGCCTCATGGCCGCCGCGACGGTGGGGATCGCCGTTCCCAACTTTGTGCTCGCCAGCGTGATGATCATTGTGTTCGTCTTCTGGCTCGGCTGGTTCCCGGCGGCAGGCTGGGGAACCCTGCCGCAGCTCGTGCTGCCGGCCATTTGCTTGGGAGCCCCCTTCGCCGCCTATATCGCCCGGCTGATGCGGGCCGGCATGCTGGAAGTGCTCAATCTCGACTACATCCGGACGGCCTACGCCAAAGGGCTGATGCCCCACACCGTGATCGTCAAGCACGCGCTCCGCGGCGGCATTCTGCCGGTGGTGTCGTACCTGGGACCGGCGACGGCCGGCATCCTGACCGGTTCGCCGGTGCTCGAACGAATCTTCAATCTCCCGGGCATGGCCAGCCACTTTATCGAAGCGGCGCTCCAGCGGGACTATCCGCTCGCGATGGGCATGGTCGTGGTCTATACGGTGATCCTGCTGGTGATGAACGCCTTGGTCGACGCTTCCTATTCACTCATCGATCCACGGGTCAAGGTGGAGTGATGCCGGAGGCTGTACTAACCAAAACTGCTCCCGACGCCCGCAAGCCGCGCGACTATGAGTCGCTCCTGGCCGAGGCCTCGCGCATCCAGGGAGTTTCTCTGTGGAAAGACGCCTGGCGGCGGCTGCGCAAGAATCGGGCCGCCATGGCGTCGCTGGGATTCTTGATCTGCTTGGCGTTCCTCTCGTTTTTCACGCCGGTCTTGCCGCTGCAGTCTCCTCAAAAAATCTGGCTCGACGAGGAACGGCAGTATCAGCCGCCCAGCTTCAAAGCCGCGGAACTTCCGATCGGTCTCGACGACCTGGCGGCCCACGAGCAGGCCATGGCGAAGCTGCAGCAGCAACTGCGTGCCGCCACGGGCGAAGAGCGCAGCCGTCTTGCCGCCGACCTCGAATCGCTCCGCCGCGATAATCCGCTGAACACCCTGTGGAACTCGCCGGGTCCGCTGGGGCGGCTCTTAATCGCCTTGCGGGTGCGGATGTTCGGCAAGTGGGCGATGCCTTCGATTCTGGGGACGGACGAACTGGGCCGCGATGTCCTGGCTCGGATCATGTGGGGCTCGCGAGTCTCGCTGATCGTCGGCATTCTGGCGACCCTCGTTTCCCTGATCATCGGCGTCAGTTGGGGGTCGGTTGCCGGTTACTGCGGCGGCTGGATCGATGCGGCGATGATGCGGATTGTCGACATTCTGTACTCGGTGCCATTCATCTTCATCGTCATCTTCGCGATCACGATTCTGAGCGAGGACACGATCAAGACCTGGCTGCTCGGCTGGGGGATCAATCAGATCGCCGTGTTTTACATTCTGATCGGGGCGATCTACTGGCTGACGATGGCCCGCGTCGTGCGGGGGCAGATCATTTCGCTCAAGCACGAGCAATTTGTGGATGCGGCGCGAACCATCGGTGCGGGGACGCCGCGGATCGTGTTTCGCCATTTGGTGCCCAACGTCCTGGGGATCGTCATTGTCTACCTGACGCTGACGATTCCTAGCGTCATGCTGTTCGAGGCATTCCTCTCGTTTCTCGGACTCGGCGTTCAGCCTCCCGACGTGTCGTGGGGATTGCTCGCCAATGACGGGATCAAGGTGATCACGCCAATTCAGACCTACTGGTGGCTCGTCGTGTTTCCCGGTTCGGCGCTGGCCTTGACGCTGTTCGCCCTGAATTTTCTGGGCGACGGACTGCGCGACGCGCTCGATCCCCGCCTCAAAAACCGCTAACGCTTCACTTTGTAACCCAGCCACTCGTAACCCAGCCACTCGTGACTCAACCCCTCCTTGCCGTCGAAGATCTGCATGTGCATTTTCGCACCGACGACGGTCTGGTCCGCGCGGTCAACGGCGTTTCGTTCGACGTGGCCGCCGGCCAGACGCTGGGCATTGTGGGGGAATCCGGCAGCGGCAAGAGTGTCACGAATCTGGCAATTCTGGGGCTCATTCCCCGCCCTCCCGGCGTGCTTGCCGGCGGCCGGGCCCTCTACCGCGGCGAGGATCTCCTGCCGATGTCGACGCGGCAGCTGTCGCAGATTCGCGGGCGGAAGATCGCGATGATCTTCCAGGACCCGATGACGGCGCTCAATCCGTTCCTGACGGTCGGCGACCAGTTGACCGAAGTGACGCGGCTGCACCTGGGGCATTCACCGGCCCAGGCCCGCCGCCATGCCATCGAGATGCTGGCGAAGGTCGGCATTCCCGCGCCGGATCGGCGAATCGACGACTATCCGCACCAGTTCTCGGGCGGAATGCGGCAGCGCGTCATGATCGCGATGGCGCTCTCCTGCGAGCCCGAGGTGCTGATCGCCGACGAGCCGACTACCGCGCTCGATGTGACGATCCAGGCGCAAATGCTCGAGCTCATCAAGGAGTTGCAGCGGACCGAGGGAACGGCGGTGATCCTGATTACGCATGCCCTGGGTGTCGTCGCCAGCGTCTGCGATCGGGTGCTCGTGATGTACGCCGGCAAAATCGCTGAAGAAGCGCGGGTCGACGATCTGTTCGCCCGGCCCCAGCACCCGTACACGCTGGGCCTCATGCGCTCGATTCCCCGCTGGGACGAAACGTCCACCGGTCCCCTGCCGGCCATCGCCGGCCAGCCGCCGAACATGCTGCATCCCCCCAGCGGCTGCGAGTTTCACCCGCGTTGCCCGTGGGTCCTTGCGAAGTGCTCGCAAGAGGCGCCGCCGCTCGAGTCGGCCAGACACGGCGGACGGAAGGCGTGCTGGGCCAATGTCGATGCGGCCCAACCACCCGCGGAGGCGCGGCCATGAATGCGTCTGCGATTCCGTCAACGACCGCCGCCAAGGGGAAGCCACCTGAGCCCGGACCGATCCTCGAAGTTCGCGATCTACGCGTCCATTTTCCCTTTCGCCGGGGCGGCTGGTTTCTAGGACAGCCCGGAGTGATCCGCGCGGTCGACGGCGTCAGTCTCGAGGTGTTTCCGGGCGAAACGCTCGGTCTCGTGGGGGAATCGGGCTGCGGCAAGAGCACGACGGCCCGCGCCATCGTCGGCCTTCTCGAACGGGCCGACATGCAAGGGGAAATCCGCCTCGCCGGCGAGCGAATCGATGACCTCTCGCCGCGGGCCATGCTCCCGCATCGCCGCGTCGTGCAGATGATCTTTCAGGATCCCTTCGCGTCGCTGAATCCCCGGATGACCGTCGGCGCGATTATTGGCGAGCCGCTCGCGATCATGAGTCTGGGGGCCGCGCGCGATCGCAAGTTCCGCGTCATGGAGCTCATGGATCTGGTGGGGCTTAATCCCAAATATCTCAATCGCTATCCGCACGAATTCTCCGGCGGCCAGCGGCAGCGGATTGGAATCGCCCGAGCGCTTGCCGTCGAACCCCGGCTGATCATCTGCGACGAGCCGGTCTCGGCGCTCGATGTTTCGATTCAGGCGCAGGTGATCAATCTGCTGATGGAACTGCAGCAGCGCCTCGGCGTCGCGTACCTTTTCATCTCGCACGACTTGTCGGTTGTTCGGCACATTTCGCACCGCATCGGCGTGATGTATCTCGGGCGCATCGTGGAGACCGCCCCGGCCGACGAGATTCATCGCCGACCGCTGCATCCCTACACGCAGGCGCTCCTATCGGCCGCACCGATTCCCGATCCCATTGCGGAGCGCAAACGCCAGCGGATCATCCTCCGCGGCGAAGTCCCCTCGCCCGATCGCGCGTATCCGGGATGTCCCTTTGCCGATCGCTGTCCCCTGGTCGAAGCCCACTGCCGCGAAGTTCCGCCGCGGCTGGAAGGAAGCGGCCACCAGGTGTCGTGCCACCTCGTGGACACGTCGGAATCGGTCCGCTAACGCGGCAGTTTCAGCTCGTTTCGCCGGCGGATTCCGCCGCCAGGG
>JALORD010000468.1 GCA_025459145.1 Pirellulaceae bacterium
GTAGACCGCTCCCATGCCGCCGCGTCCCAGGACCTTTTCGAGCTTGTAGGGGCCGAGCTTTTCGAGGGGCATGGGCTTCGAGCGGCGCTAGCGGGCGGAGAGCGGAACAGCCGGGAGACGGCGACTCGTTCCACTATAACTGCCAGCGGTGGGCTGCTGGTAACTGCATGCGCCACGCGCGGCAGGGCAAGCTGCGCCGACTGGGGACCGTGCAGTTGGCGAGGAAAGGTCGCTCGGAGCGGCGCTTAACGCCGCAGACACCGGTTTCCGTTGACGCCATCCGCCGCGCTCGCCATAATCCGCCCGCTTTTCCGTCTTCTGCGGGTGCACGGATGCCCATGATGACCGGGACTCGGTCCGCTGGTTGCTGGCGATCGGCAAGCGCGCTTCTGGCGCTCTGGTCTGCGCTCGCAGCTGCGCTGCCGGCTGTGGCCCAGACGCCGGTCAATCCATTGCGGTCGGTGCTCGCGGATGTCTCTGAAGCACGACGCGATGTTGCGTGGGAAGAAATTGAATCCGGCCGCTGCAGCTCGTATGCGCCCACGATGGAAGTAGCCGAATCGATATACCCGCCCGAGCAGGTCGTCGGCGCGGCATCGACTGCGGCAACCGCAACCATAGCGGCCAGTGCCATTGAGCCGCTTCCTGAGGGATCCGCCGACTTATCGTCCGAAGTCGCCAGGAAATGGAATGAGTCAAACGCCCTCGCCCCCTGGGAATCCGGCGCTCCACACCCCGGGCCCCCCGGCGCGATCGGCCCGCACGACTCGTTCGTGCAACCCTGGTTCACGCACACCGATCCGAACGATCCGTTCCGGCATCAGGGCGTGGGCCGGCCGCTCGTCGGCACGAGTTGGCTCAATCGGCCCGTGTTTGTCGGCGTGTTTCTCGGCGGGCTATTGGCCGACGACCTGATCAGCGGGCACGTCGAATCGAACAATTCGTTCTTCTTCGGCGGACGGCTGGGCTGGGACTTCGACCACTACTGGGGACTGGAAGGTCGCTACGCCTTTTCCCGGCCGCAGATCAATGACGGCGACGGCAACACACTTTCCGATCCCGCGCGCGACTACTTCATCGACGTCTCGCTCGCGTATTACCCGTGGGGCGATTCGCAGTGGCGGCCGTTCATCTCCGGCGGCCTGGGTCTGCAGACGTTCCGCTTTCACGACGATCAGGATGAGCGAGTTCACCAGTCGCTCTTATCGCTGCCGATCGGCGTGGGGATCAAGTTCTATCACAGTCCGTTTCATACGCTCCGCCTCGAAGCGTACGATAACATCGCCTTTGGCGACGGCCGCCTGAAGACGATGCAGAACTTTACGATTGCCGCCGGCGTCGAGTTCCGCTTCGGCGGCCGCCCGGTGAGCTACTTCCCGTGGCACGGAAGTACGTCGTACTGGTGAGCTCGCCGCGATCGCGAATGTTCGGGCGAAACTTAACGCCCCATCCGCAGCATTTTGCTGCTCATCGATTCCATTTCGCCTACGCGGCGAACAGATTCCATCTCGCCCGAGCGGCGCTCGTCGATCTCGAACGTCGCCGACACCGGGCGGAGAACGCTCCGCGTGCCGAGCGAGCCCATTTCGACCGGCGGCACCTCGTCGACATACGGCTTGAGCGGCGGGAAACGCCACGGGCTGTGATAGTCGGTCATCAGCTGGGCCGAGTACAGCCCCGGCCAGTGGTACGTGTAGAGCGGCGGAACGGGAAACTTGTAGCTGCCGTTGCAGCCGCAGTTAAAGTAGGGATCGAGCCCCTCGAACCGCGCGCCGCGGCGGCCCGCGCCGCCGGCTCCACCATGGCCGCAGACATCGCAGTAGCCGCCCGCCGCCGCGAACTCTCCTGCACCGCACACCGGAGCAGCACAGCCGGGAGCTGCACACGTCGGTGCTGCACGGGTGGGCACAGCACACGAAGGGGCCGCACAGGCCGGGCCGCCGGCCAGCAGGGCTGCCGGCGAGCTTCCCAGTCCAAGCAGAGTGCCGGCGATCACGGCTGCCATCGATTTCAGATTCCGCATGGACGATTACTCCGCGGGCCGGCCACTGGGTCGTGAGCCGTCCGAGTTCAAAATGCACGAGCACTGCAAAGCGCCGTAAAGGACTCTCTGGGAATCATCGGCGGCGCGGGTTGCAGGAATCAAACCACTCTGGGCGAAAGCGCGGAGATTGCCGATTTTGCCGGGCTTAACAGAGTCGGGCCCCGCGCCCGTGCTGGCAAGCGGCCGGCCCGCTGAGCACAATGGCGGGGAAAGTTTCGCCCCGTGCGACCACGACAACACCCCGAGAAAGCCGCTCCGATGCCGCAGGAATCGCTCCCCGACTCTCTGTCCCGTCGCGCTTTTATGGGGGGCCTGGCGGCGCTTGGCGGCCTCGGGGCTGCCGCGGGCCTGGCTCCCCAATCAGGCGCGGCCCAGCTGCGCGATCCGGCGCCGAAGACGGCGGCCGGACCGGTGAAATACTGCCTGAATACGAGCACCGTGCGTGAGAAGAAACTGAGCGTGCCCGAGCAGATCGACCTGGCAGCCGACGCGGGCTATGACGCCCTCGAGCCTTGGATGGGGGACCTGCACCAGTTCGTCGAGCGCGGCGGCAAGCTCGCGGACCTGAAGAAGCAACTGGCGGATCGCGGCGTGGCCGTGGCGAGCGCCATCGGCTTTGCCGAATGGATCGTCGACGATGACGCTCGCCGGGCTGCGGGACTCGAAACGGCCAAGCGCGACATGGGCCTGCTCGCGCAGATTGGCGGCACACACATCGCCGCCCCGCCGGCGGGAGCGACGCGCGAGGCGAACCTGAACCTGCAGAAGGCAGCCGAGCGCTACGCGGCGCTGCTCGAGGTCGGCGCGGCGGCCGGTGTCATTCCGCAGCTCGAGGTGTGGGGCTTCTCGGCTGCGCTCAGCAAGCTGGGCGAGGTGCTGTTTGTCGCTGCCGAGAGCAAGCATCCGCAGGCGTGTCTCCTGCTCGACGTGTATCACCTGTATAAGGGCGGCAGCGACTTCGGCGGCCTGCGGCTGGCCAGCGGCGCGGCGATGCACTGCTTTCATATGAACGACTATCCGGCCGACCCGCCGCGCGAAACCATCCGCGACGCCGACCGCGTCTATCCGGGGGACGGCGTCGCGCCGCTCATGGAAATTCTCAAGACGCTCTTCGCCTCCGGCTTCCGCGGCACGCTCTCGCTCGAATTATTCAACCCGACCTACTGGAAAGAAGACCCGCTGGTCGTCGCTAAGACGGGGCTCGCGAAGATGCAGGCAGCGGTGACGAAGGCGCAAGCGTAGGAAGGCGTGAGGCGCACCGCTGCATCTACGCCGAAGGCGTTACAGAACAAAGCCCGGGGTCGCCGGTATTCCGGCGCACCCCGGGGATACGCATACCCGCCAGTTCAAACGCTGAAAGCGTTTCACAAAATTGGGCACTGGCGGCCCGCCACGTTGCCAACCGACATCGCGCCCGACGCCAACCGATGCACCATCGTCACGGGGTCGGCCAGCCCACGCCCAGCAGGTATTGCTCGTACGACCGATGGGAATCGCGCTCGGCGAGATAGCGCTGGTAGTGTGCAAAGTGAAAGGCGCACTCGTCGATCAAGGGAGCGTACTCGTCGGACAATCCTGCCTCGAGCGTAAGTTGTCGAAATTCCGCTAGCCAAAGCTCAAGCTCTTGGCACTGTTCGATCGTCGCGCCATTCATGCCATACAGCACGCCGCGCGGAACTTCGTGAAGACTAAAAGCAAGGTGTCGAGCCTGCACGTGAACGAGTTTTGTCCGGGATAACTCGTCGGCCGGATCGTGCTGGAGCGCCAATTTGAGCAGGCCGCGTTCGGTCTGCCAGTTCTCCGGAAGTTGGACCCAGCAGTCGCGCGCTCGATAGAGGTGCTGAGCAAGTCCGGCCAGCCAGCGGGCCGCGCCCGGCACCTGTTGCCGAACTGCTTCACTTAATGCAGGAAACAATACTCGGCGAAACAGCGGCATGCGAATCGGCAGGTCGACGCCGTCATCGACAACTTGGCGTGTGATCTCGAGCGCCCAGGACGAGCGAGTTTCGGCCGTCTGCGCCGCAAACCGGTCGAGAAACGTTTCCAGTCGCGCCAACTTGTCGGAACGCACGCCGCGCGCCTCAGCGCGCAGATAATCTTCCCAGAGCTCGTGCAACTCCGCGGGCAACATGCCGCCATTTTGGCGAGGAGTTATCGCCGATGATCTGATGCACCGTCGTCGCGCGGCCGGCGCGGGCGATGCTCGTGGTCAGCGGGATATGCTTCGGACAGACGGCGACGCAGTTCTGGGCGTTGCCGCAGACCTGGAGGCCTCCTTCGGCCATCAGGGCGTCGAGCCGTTCGCCGGCGTTGTTCGCCCCCGTCGGATGGCGGTTGAAGAGCATCGCCTGGCTGATCGCGTGAGCCCCGACAAAGCTTCGGTCGTACTCGGCGTTCTTGCGGGCCTCAAAGGCTTCGTCGGTCTCGCCGTCGAGCCGCTCCAGTTCGACCTTCAGATACTGCGGGCAAGCATCGAGGCAGCAGCCGCAGCTCATGCACTCGCTGAGCGGATAGTTCTGCTCCTGGTCGGCGGGCGAAACCCGCGGACCGGGGCCAACGTC
>JALORD010000469.1 GCA_025459145.1 Pirellulaceae bacterium
CGATGGGCCACCAGCTCCGCACAGATGCTGACGGCGATCTCCGGCACCGTCTGCGAACCGATGTCGATTCCCAGCGGAGCGTAGACCTGCTCGAGCGCCGCGCGCGGAATCCCGGCTGCCAGCAGGTTGTCGAAGATCAGCTTGATCTTGCGGCGACTGCCGATGAGGCCGACGTAGCGCGCGCCTCGATTCACGAGATGAAACAGCGCTTCCTGATCGTGGTTGTGGCCGCGGGTGACGATCAGGCAGTAGGTGTCGGGCGTAATTTCGAGTTCGGGCAATACCTGATCGACCTGTCCGCTGATCCGCCGCTCGGCCCGAGGAAAGCGTTCGGTGCTCGTGAACTCTGCCCGGTCGTCGACGATCCACACGTCGAACTCGAGGTCCGCCGCCAGATCGGCGACGGCTTTGCCGACATGTCCGCCGCCAACAATCACGAGCCGGCAACGCGGCAAGACCGGCAAATACGCAATTCCCTTCGCGGCGTACGCCCGCGGCCGTGCGCTCACGGGCCGCAAGTGCTCCGTGATGACATCCGGAACACGGGCGGAATTCGCTTCGCTGCTGAGTTGGGCACTACTGAGTTGGGCGACGCACTGCTGCTGTTCGTCGAACAGGTACGAGGTCGGAGCGGCCAGATTGCTCGCTTCGCGATCGAAGGCGACTGCCTCGGTGAGCCCGGCGCCTGCGGCGACCATCGCTGCCAGACGTCGGTAATAGTCCCTTACGTCGCCGCCCACGATCGGCTGCACGAGGACCTGCATTCGCCCGCCGCAGATCAGCCCATCGTCCCAGCCGTAATCGCTGTCGAGCTGAAATTTGCAGATTTCGGCTCGCTCTTCGGCCAGGAGACCCAGGGCCCGCCGCTTGACCTCGGCTTCGACACAGCCGCCGCCGAGCGTGCCGGCCTGCGAACCATCGGGGTAGACGAGCATCGTCGCCCCGGCCTTCTGCGGCGTACTGCCGCGAGTCTCGACCAGCCGGCACCAGACAAACGGCTTGTCGGCAGCCAAAGCAGCCTGAAGTTGCGGCAGAAGTTCACGCATGGGGGAGAGAACACGGCGAGGGGCGAGCGGATGAACCGACACATTCTACCTGCAGCAGTCGCTCGTTCCCACGGCCGCCTACCCCCGCAGCCCCGCTTCGCGCATCAGCTTGTCCGTCGCGGCGTAAGCCTCGGCGACCCACTGGGTGATCTTATCGGGCTCGGGCGAGTATTCGAGTTCGATCGAGATTGCCCCGTCGATCGCCAGCTTCTTAATCTCATCCAGGTACGGCGCGAACGGCACGACGCCGCGGCCTGGCGGGAGGTCGCCGTGCTTTTTGCCGTCGCAGTCGCTGATGTGGACGTGGATCGCCTTGCCGGCCAATCGCCGCAGCTCCGCCGGCTCGACGCCCGCCAGCACCAGGTGCGAGATGTCGATGTTCGCCCGGACGGCTGGATGGTCACAGTCGTCCAGAAACCGGACCATCGTGTCGACCGAGTTCACGAGCGACAGCTTGAACGGCTCCAGCTCCAGGGCAATCTGCACGCCCAGCTTCGCCGCGTAGTCCCCCAGGCGGCGGCAATTCTCGACGCCGGTCCGCCACTGCTCGGCCGGCGGAATCACCTCCTGGTTCCAGATGTATTCGCCCAGCACCAGCAGCACATTCTTCGCCTCGTACTCGTACGCGAGGTCCAGATACTTCTGAACGCGCTCGACGTGAAACCGCTGCACGCTCGGGTTGAAATCGACCAGCCCGACCGCCACGCAGGCGATACTCACAATCGGCAGCTCCAGCCGGTCGCACTCGTTCTTGATCAGCCGCCGCTCGCGAATGTCGATATCGAGCGGATCGACGAAGATGTCGACCGTGTCGAAGCCGAGCTCTTTGGTCTTCTGCAGCCCATAGACCGTTGGCTGATTAGCTTGCACCCAAGCGGAGTTGATGAGTCCGAGTTGCATGGCAAGAGCTTTCGGAGAGTAATCCTCCGCCCCAAGAGGAGCTTGGGAACGAGGCAAACAGGATTATACTCTCGGAGATGACCGGCACTCCCTCGGGCGATTCGCAGTTTCACACCACGCAGTGGAGCCTCGTCGCTGCAGCCGGTCAGCCTGGCGAACAATCGCGGGCGGCACTGGCCGATCTGTGCGCCGCCTATTGGTATCCGGTCTACGTGTTCCTCCGCCGCCGCGGCCATGCGGCTGAAGAGGCGCAAGACCTCGCGCAGGAATTTTTTGCGACGCTCCTCGAAAAAGGCTACCTCGCCGACGCCGATCCCGACCGCGGGCGTTTTCGAGCGTTTCTGCTCACGGCTGCCAGCCGGTTTGCCAGCAAGGAACGGGCGAAGGCCCAAGCCCAGAAGCGGGGCGGCGGCCAGCGGGCGCTGTCCATCGATTTCGGCGAAGGGGAAGCCCGCTACCAGCGCGAGCCGAGCCATACCCAGACCGCCGAACGGATCTTCGAGCGGCGGTGGGCCCTGACGCTCCTCGACCGGACGCTCGGCCGACTACGCGACGAGCACGCGGCTGCCGGCAAGCTGCCGCAGTTCGAGGCCCTGAAGGTCTACCTGACCGGCGACGCGGCCGCTCCGCCGTACGCCCAGACGGCTGTCGATCTGGGGCTGACCGAGGGAGCCGTCAAAGTCGCCATTCACCGCCTGCGGCAGAAATACCGGGAGTCGCTACGGTCCGAAATCGCGCAAACCGTTGCCACACAACAGGATATCGACGACGAACTGCGGCTGTTGCTGGCGGCCTTGCGGGGAGATTAGTAGCTGCAGGTTGATGACCTGCAGAGCCCCGTCCGCGGGAGGATTACCGTTTTCGCAGATATTTCGACGTCGCGGCCGTAACCTCGGACAGCGTTTTCGTAAGTAAAGTGCGACGCTCGGAATAATCATTCGCAACCGGCCAGAGGGCGAGAAACCATGTTTGCACTGGGGTGGGCGGAATTCGTGATCCTCCTGCTGTGCGGGGGGCTGTTCGTCATCGGGCCAGCGATCATCGTCGTGATTGTGCTTCTCGCGCGCCGGTCGGACTCGCAGCGAGACGGTGGAGGTGAACAATGATTGGTATTGGCTGGATCGAAATCCTGATGCTGCTCGTTTGTACGGGCATCTTTTTCGGCGCGCCGGTCCTCTTCGCGATCGTGTATTTTTTGTCGCGACGGAGTGTTGCTTCGCATCCGCAGCCGCTAAACGTGCCAGCAGCGCAACCTGCGCCGGCGCATTTCGCGGCAAGTATCCAGGATGACGCCGACGCCCGGCAGACGATCATTGCTCGCCTGACCCAGCGATTCTGTCCCGGTTGTCGCACGGCGCTGGCCGCCGACGCTCCCGAGGGGCTGTGCCCAGCGTGCCTGATGGCGGGAGGACTCGCGAGCGAAGTGGGGCACGACCCGATCGCGGCGGGCATGGCGGCGACGACACCTCCCTCGGGTTCGCGACCTCCGGCGACAGGCGAGTGGGCCAACCTCGCGCCGCATTTCCCGGAACTCGAAGTGCTCGAGCTTTTGGGCCAAGGGGGCATGGGGGCGGTCTACAAAGCTCGCCAGAAGAATCTCGACCGGATGGTAGCGCTGAAGGTGATCCCGCCGGATGCGGCGAAGGATCCAGCTTTCACCGAGCGGTTCAATCGCGAGGCACGGGCCCTGGCGCGGATGAACCATCCGAACATCGTCACGGTGTACGACTTTGGCCAGCGGGGCGAGGTGTATTACCTGCTGATGGAGTATGTCGACGGCGTGAACCTGCGGCATACGCTACGGGCCGGCCACCTGCAGCCGCGGGAGGCGCTGGCCATCGTGCCGCAGATTTGCGACGCGCTGCAGTATGCCCACGACCAGGGCGTCGTCCACCGCGATATCAAGCCGGAGAACGTGCTGCTCGATCGATCGGGGCGCGTAAAGATCGCCGACTTTGGCCTGGCCAAACTCTTGGGCACGGGTCCCAACGATTTCACGCTGACCCGGACGCAGCAGATCATGGGGACGCCGCGGTACATGGCCCCCGAACAGATCGAAAAACCGACGACCGTCGATCACCGGGCCGATATTTATTCGCTCGGCGTCGTGCTCTACGAAATGCTGACGGGCGAACTGCCGATCGGCCGCTTCGAGGCGCCGTCGCAGAAGGTCGAAGTCGATGTGCGGATCGATCATGTGGTCCTGCGGGCGCTCGAGAAATCGCCCGACAAGCGGTATCAGCGGGCGAGCGAGGT
>JALORD010000470.1 GCA_025459145.1 Pirellulaceae bacterium
ACCCCGTAGCGCTAGCCCGCGCGTGTGGCTCGCTCAGGCACAGCTCAAACAAGGCAAAGACGCCGCAGCCATTGAGACGCTGCGCGAAGCCGAGGCCGCCGGGCTGTCGTCCCCCGAACTCGCGCTGCAACTGGCCACCGCACTGCAGCAAACCGGTCAGCTTCCAGCCGCGGAGAAAGCCGCCTTGGACGGCCTGCAAGCGTTCGGCGACCAATTCAGTCTCTGGGTCTCGGCGGGTCAGGCACAGCTCCAACTGGGCAAAATTCCCGAAGCGAAACAGAGCTTTGGCAAAGCGGTCGAACTTGATCCGGGGGCCGCCGCCGCGCATGTGGGACTCGCCTCGGCCCTGGGCCGGCTGGGGGAAACCGAAGCGGCCGCCCGCCACCAGCAAGCCGCCGAACGGCTGATCGAAAAGCAAAAGGCGACGAAGCTGCCATTCGACAAGGAATACGACCACGGCCTGCGGCACGTTGTGGCGACGGTCATGGCCGATGCGGCTGCCGAGTACGACGCAGCCGGCGACGCCCACGAGGCCGAGCGCCTCTGCCGCCGGGGAATGCAGATCGTCCCCGCCTCGCCCGATCCCTACCGCCGCCTGGCCAACTTGTACCATCGGCAGGGACGACTCGACGAAGCGTGGCTGGTCCAGCAGCGGCTCACCACGCTCGAACCCGAGAACTTGCAGAACTTCCTGAATCAGGCGAATCTGGCCATCCGGCTGCAGCGGACGAGCGACGCCGAGGCAGCCCTGGTCCAAGCGGTCGAGCGGGCTCCGCGCGACCCGGCGATGCGACAAAGCCTGGCGGTGTTTTACCTGGAGGCGGGAAAATCGCCGCTGGCCCGCCCGCATGCCGAGCAGTTGGTGCAGCTCGCGCCGTCCCCCGCCGCGTATCAACTCCTGGCCGAGGTCTGTCGCCAGCAGGGGGACCGCGAAGCGCTCGACGCGGCCGAGCAATTGCTCCGGCAATGGCAAGATTCCGCCAGCCCCGCCCGGCAGCTTCCTTAGCGAGTGCTGCTTCCCTCGGCCGCCCGCCGAACTTACGCTCAAGGATTGTCCCGGACGAAAGCCGTCCACGCTTGGACAACCCAGTGTGGCCACTCCTCTCTGGCTGTCGTAGGCCGGGTTACGCGGTGGTGCGTTCCATGTTAAATCGCGGCCGATGGGACTGGGCAGGACGGGTCGCTCTGCTCGCGGTTCTGGCTACGTGCGGCGGAGTGGGCTGCCAAGGCGAATCTGCGCCAGTTGCACCGGCACCCCCTGGCCCGGCCGTTGGAATTGCGCCGGCTGAAACTGAAAATCCAGATCGCCGCACTGAAGCGCTCCCAGCCAGCGAGTCCGCGAAGACGGTCGTGAAAGCCGCTCCCGGGCCACCCGGATGGGTGAATTTCACGGATGTGACGGCCGATTCGGGCATTTCGTTCGTGCATACCGACGGCGGCGGGGGGACTCGGTTCATCGTCCAAACCGTCGTCGCGGGGCTGGCGACGTTCGACTACGACGGCGACGGATTGATCGATATCTACCTGCTCAACAGTGCCCCGAATCCGGGCGCGAAGTTCGCCACTCCGCCGCGGAACGCTCTGTATCGCAACAACGGCGACTGGACCTTTACCGACGTCACCGAGCAGGCAGGCGTGGGGGATACTGGCTTTGGGCTGGGAGTTACCGCCGGCGATTTCGACGCCGATGGCGATCTCGACCTGTACGTGAACAATTTCGGCCCGAACGTCTTCTATCAGAATAACGGCGACGGCACGTTTACCGAGATCACCGAGTCCTCGCAGACCGGCTGCGACCTGTGCGGCGCGGGCGTCGCGTTTTTCGATGCCGATGGAGACGGGCTCCTCGACTTGTATGTCGCGAATTACGTCGATTTCGACTACGACCGGAATATCACCGAATCGATCGGCGACCGGGTGTACTCGGCAGGCCCCGCCTCGTATCGGCCGCTCCCCGATCGGCTGTTTCTCAATCTGGGAGACGGCACTTTTGCCGACATCAGCGAGGCTAGCGGCATCGCGGCCCATCCCGGCCCCAGCATGGGAATCGTCTGCGCCGATCTGGATGACGACGCCGATACCGACGTGTTCGTAGCCGGCGACAACGCTCCCAATCAGCTCTTTCGCAACGATGGCCAGGGCCGCTTCACCGAAGTGGCGTTTCAGGCGGGAGTCGCCTTCGATCTGCAGGGGAAGAGCAACGGCAGCATGGGAGTCGTCTGCGGCGACTACAACGGTGACGGCCGGCTCGATCTGTTTGTGACCACGTTTTCGGGCGAACTCGCGGTCCTGTATCGCAACGAAGGGGGCGGCTTCTTCACCGATGTCAGCCGGCCTTCGCTCGCCGGAGCGAGCACGTTCCCGCATGTGAAATGGGGCACGACGCTCTCCGATTTCGATCACGATGGCGACCGCGATCTGTTTATTGCCTGTGGCCACTTTTGGCGCGACGCGCGGTATGTCGACAGCCGGACGGATACCAAAGTGCCTAATGCGGTGCTCGAGAATCTCGGCAACGGCACTTTTCGCGATCGCTCGTCCGACAGCGGCACCGGGCTGGGAGTCGTCGCCAGCAGCAAAGGGACTGTGTTCGACGACCTCGACAATGACGGCGACCTCGACGCGGTGATCCTCAACGCCAACGATCCCCCGACGCTGCTGCGCAATGATCTGCAAACCGCGGCCAAGAGCATCCAAATCGCCTTGCGCGCTTCCGGAACCAATCGCGAGGGAGTCGGGGCCCGCGTGACGGTACACACCGACCACGGAAAACAAATCGCCGAGGTCCACCGCGGTTCGGGCTACCAATCGCATGGCGGCAACCGACTGCACTTCGGGCTCGGGAAATCGGAAAAAGTTCGCCAGATTGAAGTCCGCTGGCCGACAGGCGGGGTTAAGACTTACGACGGGCCACCCGATGTCCCTCGTCTTCTTGTGGACGAGCACCGAGGCGCGCTTTCCGCGACGCTCCAATAGGTCCAAAAAACGACCCAAATGAGCGGCAATTGAGCGAAGCGGATCTTCTCGGGCTAAATCTGCCCACAAAGTCTGCCAAAACGGTTGCCAGAGACCTTAACAAAGCTATACTGAACGACTATTGCTATCGACAAAGTCGATAGGTAATTGATTTTTATTTTATTTGTTGATCCTCTGTTGCCTTTCCCCGAAGGAGATCAAAAGAAATGACAGGTCGCCGTACGGCGTTTACGCTCGTCGAGTTGCTCGTAGTGATTGCGATCATTGGCGTGCTCGTGGCCCTGCTGCTGCCGGCTGTGCAAGCCGCCCGCGAGGCTGCTCGCCGCTCGCAATGTTCGAATAACCTGAAGCAAATGGGAATCGCCGCCCATAACCACCACGATACCTATGGCATTTTGCCTGCCAGCAGCCAAAGTCAGCAGTTCTACGACCTGACGCAAAATAGGTTTGGCTGGGACCGGATGAGCTATATCATCGCGCTCCTGCCGTTCATGGAGCAGCAGCCACTCTACGACCGCGTGGTCGCGTACACGCTGCAGGACCGGCGTCCGTGGAGCCAGGATCTGTTCAACAGCTCGACGGAGCGCTCGCCGTACGAAACGCGCGTGCCGTCGCTGCTCTGCCCGTCGGATCCGGATTCAAAGCTCCCGAACCGAGTGCCGAACGTCTGGCTGGCCCCGACGAACTACCACTGCAACCGGGGCGACATCTGGATGGCGCACGATTGGCATGAATTCCGCGGCCCGTTTGGTCCGGGAATCCGCGGCCAAACCACGTTTGCAACGATTACCGACGGCACTTCCAACACGGTCTTGGTGGGCGAAGTGGCGATCGGCAAGCAGCCCGAGCGGGGTGCGGCGATTATCGGTGGCGTCGCGATCGACGAAAGCTCGATGCAGCCTGGCATTGCACCTGCTGCCTGCTACGCCCGCCGCGGACCCAACGGCACGCTGCTCGGCCGTAATCACCACTCGTTCGACGGTTCGACCCAACACGGCGCGGGGCGGCGGTGGGGCGATTCCTCGAATATCTACACGGCGTTCTTCACGGTGATGGCCCCGAACTCGCCGTCGTGTGCCCAAGGGGGCAACGCCGAGCACTGGGCAATGCCCAACCTGAGCAGCCACCATCCGGGCGGCGGCCAGGTCGTGATGTGCGATGGCTCGGTCCGGTTCATCAACAACAACATCAACACCGGCGACCCGACACTC
>JALORD010000084.1 GCA_025459145.1 Pirellulaceae bacterium
CTAGCAACTTTCGCACACGAGAACCCGAAGTTCGTTTTTGCTCGACTTCCTGCCGGCAACCTTGTTCCGATGGTCTGGGGGACAGGACTTCGAAAAACAAAACAGCTGAGAAAACGCCATGAAATGCACATGCATTGGGGCAATTTCCTGTTGGCTGGCGATTGTATCTGTCCCGGGGCTCGCGCAGGGACCGGTGGAGGAATTGCCCCCGCCGGCTGATTCGAGCGTGCTGGTAAAGGAAGGGTCTGTGTCGCCGCCCGTTCCAAGCAATCCTGAAATCCCTATTAAGGGCGAAGTACCATCCGCTGTAAGCGAAGACCCTGCGCTCGCAGCGACGCAGCCAATGGACGCCGGGATGGGGTGGGGATTAATCGGGCCGACCGCCAAGCACTACGTAGTAGGTAGCCTGGCGATCGCCGACTATTGGCGCGACGGCCAGCGGCAGGTCGTAGCCATGGAGGAAGAGGACCCTGCGAGCCACGCCAAGCCTGATCCAAACTATCGCTACTACCGCGAGCCGTCGACGGGACACCGGTGGGCCATCGCACGTCAGCCGTTGGCAGATGGCGGCTTCAGCGTCTACTTTCAACTTTCCGATAAGCCAGGAACGTGGACGCGAGTTCAGAGCGCCCGCCCGACGTGGGAAACGCGATTCGCCGAGAGCTTCGTAGTACCGTTTATGTGGGTGGAGTCAACGTGTGGAAAATGAGGGCCGCCCGCCGCAATGTTTCACTCACCGGGCAACGGTTGCTGGGCCCGTTCGACGGCCTGTTGATCCTGGACGCCCCCGATTCTTGCATGGCGTCCGCCGCGTTACTTCAATTGGTACCCAGGGCAATTTGCATTTCTAGAATGTGGGAATAATCACCTCGGCCGACGTGCAAAAGGTCCTCGAAAAGCTCCGGCACGAGTGACCGTTGGCCGAGGTGGCACTCGCTAGTCTCCTGCGCCCAAGTCACGCTGCACCGCGATGTACATCAGCTCGTTCTCGGCATGCTCGTGGGCGTCAAAACGGCGATGGAACTCTTCCAACTCAGCAAGCCAGCCAGAGCGCGACCCTGATTCACCACAGGCCCAACGACAGGTCTGCCGTAGCGAGTGAAACATCGCCCGGAGCTGCTGGTGTTCCCGCAGCAGCACTTGCGCACGCTCGTTCAATTCGGGGGCCAGATCCAGGATGTCCCGGAAAAAACCGCCCGACTCCTCATGGGTGAAATGCTCCTCCAACTCAGCTTGAGTTTGCGAAAGCCCGCGGTCAGCTTCGGCTGCCGTCAACGTGGCCGACGCGAGCTGCTCGTACAGCCAATGGAGTTTTGCCTCGAGGCGCTGGTGGTCGCCAGCGATGAGGCGAGCGCTGTCTCGACGCTGATTTTGCGTGTTCATCAGATGACTCCTCGCGTGGAACTACAAAGGGTCACACCATAAATCGGATATATATATCCTATTTTGTCGCCACTCCAGTGTCAACTGAAATTCGTTCGGTAATTTTACCCGATGTGCTTGCTCGCACTTGAATCACATGCTGGTGCAATTTGGCACACTTCGTCCGCGGATGTGGGAATGGATCTTGGGACGACAGCCATGGTCGACGCCGTGGCAAGCCGAGCTGAATCTCCGCCGACTGAAGGTCGAGCTGCAAATGGATCGCTTGCGCTGCCAGACTCCGCATCGGGTGCGGAATGCGTTCTGCATCCACCTGATGGCCTGATATTTTACTTGCCATGTGGTGGGGATTAAGGGGTCGACGACGAGGGCAGTGAAACAATCACCCGCACTTTCCTCTTTCCCAATGACACGCCTCCGAAGCGTGCCGCGGATCAGTCATCGGCGGCTGCTGGTGATCAGAGTGTCCGGCACCGGCGAACGGCCAGAACTGCGAAGGCATCGCACGCCGAAGCTGTCTGGCACGTACCGGGCACCGCGCCGGCCAGCACCATGCGGCCCAGTCCTGCTGCTACTCCCGGTGTACGCTATGATGGCGGTTTGAAGAGGGCCGATTCGCTTCAACACAGCGTTTACCGCAAGTTGTCGATCGAGCCGCTTCAAGGTTTTTCGGGTGTAATGAATATGCAGAGCAGACGGGAAAAAGAGCGAGAAATCAGTCAGGCGATCATTCGTTTCGAAAAGGAATTCATGGGGCGAGGCCCCCTCGAGACGAAGTCGTTCATCATCGAAGACATGGTACTTGTTCGTTTGAAGAACGTGCTGACGCCGGCCGAGATGAAGCTCACCGAGTCGGAAGCACGCGAGCGAGGCCGCTATCTCATCAAGCAGGTGAGACAAGAGCTGATCGAACGCGGGCGGCCGCTCCTGGACGCCGTCATCAAGGACATCCTGGGCGTAGAAGTCGTCAGCTTGCATACGGACATCAGTGCCAAGACCGGGGAGCGTGTCATCGTATTCACATTAGCCCGCAGGCCGGACTTGTCCGACGCGTAAAGAAACTCGGGTACCGATTTTGCCGGGCGGCTTTTTCGCAGCTCGACTTGACAAGCGGTAAAGCCGCGCATAATCTACATCCGATGAAGGTAGTGGATGAGCTGAAATTCGCGATGCGAAGATCGGACGTCCAAATGTAAATGGTTTTGGTTGCACGGGACAAAGCGCTCGTGCAAAGAAGGCCGGCAGGTTGCAATTCGCAGCCTGCCGGCCTTTTTTTGTGTCCCTACGAGGCCGGTGAGAGGACGGAGGCTTGCGAATCGTTCGAACCGACTGATCCGAATTACGAAACATTCCCGCAAATGCGACCCCGATCATATCAATCGGGATCGACCAAGCGACTGCTAGATAATCACAAGCTGACGCCGCGACGGTGACTTTGCCGTCCGGACAAGCCGGGTGCCGAGCACACATCGTGTTCGCGTCCGGCTTTTTTTATGCATGTAGCACGACCCAGCCACGGAAATATCGCACTCATGGAAACAATCGCAGTCCTCTTTTTACCCATGCTCTGCTTGCTGGCGATGGTCCTTGTGCCATCTCGGATCGCGAACCGACATCCGACGGTGTTTCGCCAAACGGTGACGACTCTGGCCGGCTTTCTAATGATCGCGGCGGTTACGCTGGCCGTGATCTATGCGGCCAGCGGCGGTGAACCACGTTCTATCTCCTTACTCGAGTCGGCGCGCGAGGCCGGCTTAGGCGTCGTCATTTACTACGACGGAGTGACGAGCCTCATGCTCCTCCTGGTGAGCTTCGTTGGTTTTGTCGTGAGCAAGTTCTCGATCCGCTATCTCGACGGCGAAGCGACGCAGGGGCGATATTTCCGCTGGCTCAGCTACCTGATTGGGTCAGTGTCGCTGATGGTGGTCGCCGGGAATCTGCTCTTGTTCTTCCTGGCCTGGGTGATGACGAGTTTCGGCCTACACCAACTTCTCCTGCACTATCCCCATCGGCCGGCAGCACAACGCGCAGCGTGGACGAAGTTTGCGATCAGCCGACTGGGTGATTTGTTCCTGATCACAGCCTTGCTCTTCACTTTCCAGACCTTCGGCACCTTGGAATTCTCCGCCCTGTTCGCCAAAGCACAGTCTCTGGCGGACTCTTCGCAAGTTACAGCAGGCCATGTGGGAATCGGCTGGCTCCTGATTCTGGGGGCCATTACCAAGTCTGCCCAGTTCCCGTTCCACACTTGGTTGCCAGACACGATGGAAACACCGACTCCGGTGTCGGCCCTGATGCACGCGGGAATCGTCAACGCCGGAGGATACCTCATCATTCGGATGAGTCCACTCGTTGCTTTCGCGCCGTCGGCGCTGACGGCGCTGGCGGTCATCGGAGCGTTTACGGCTTGCTTCGGGGGCGTCGTGATGATGACTCAGCCCAGCATCAAAAGAACGTTGGCCTATTCCACAATCGCTCAGATGGGCTTCATGATGCTGCAGTGCGGACTGGGCGCCTTTTCCGCGGCCATGCTGCACATCCTCGCGCACTCGCTTTACAAGGCCCACGCATTTCTCAGCAGCGGGAGTGTTGTGTCGCAATCGTTGGCCAGCGGCGGGGCAAGAGCAACCGGAGCCGGTCGTCGAGCGAGCATTGCGTATCTGATAGCGGCTGCCGCGGCGGTAGTTTCAGCTTTCCTGGCGATCTCACTGGGTTTGGGGCTCGACATTTCCGCGAAGGCGGGTGGCCTGGTGCTGCCATTCCTTGTGTGTGTCGCGCTGACCACTTGGATTTGGCGGCTGTTCACACTCGGCGAACTCGGTACCACGCTGGTCGGAGTTGTGGGAGTAGCCGGACTCTGCCTTTTCTACCTCGCCGGCTATCTGGCCATCGATCGCTGGCTCTCGCCGGTCGTGGCCGTGGTCGACTTCGCGCCGACTGCCCGGTTGGTGCATCTGGGGATTGCTTCCGCGTTCTGCCTCCTGTTGGCCCTGCACGCTGCTGTCGAGCGGCGGCTGTCACGGGGCTGGCTGGATTCACTGCGCGTTCACGCGGCAAGCGGCTTCTAGTGAAGCTGTCGCTGCGGAATCCCACTGAAGTCTGAATGGCGAGTTTGGCACATCAAGGCAAAGGAATTGACTCATCATGCTCATCGCAAACGCTCTGCCTCACGCACCGAAGATGTCCCCGGAGCATTCGCCCCTGAGCGCGTGCCCGCTCTTCGACGAGACGCACGATCTGGCGCTGGTCGAAACCGTCCTCGAAGAGGTCCAGGCGATCATCTCACCCGTATGGCCGCTGAAGGACTATGTGGCCGTCAATCCTTATGCGGGCCTTTCCGATCAGAAGTTTCTTTCCGCGAGACAAGTCCTGCGCGCAGTATCGGACTTCGAGATGCTCATGCCGGTCGATTACTATCGCCGACAGTTCGCTGAAGGTGTGCTGGACAAATCAGATATCGCTGATGCCATCGACGAACTGGTGGCCGACGGCGCCGCGGGCGTGAAGCAGATTGATGTCAATCAGGTTCTGGCCGTGCTGCGGGAACCGCCGCAGCAAAGTCCCGCGGCCGATGCGGAATTTGCCAAGCCGACGAACATCCAACGCGCGCTTCGGCCGCCAGGAGAGCTCCTGGATCGCCACCAAGGCACCGATTGGTGCCGCATCGTTCGAGACGAGATCTCTAAGCACTGCGCGGCACACTATGACGAAGGCCAGGCCCTTTGGGCAAACCCCTGGCGGGGCTTGCCGTTATATCTCGCTTGGCGCCGCGCCGCTCAGCATGATCGCACGTTCGAGGTCCTGGGAGTTTCCGGATTCCGGAAACGAGTCGCTCGCTTGCCCGATGATCCCAAGATGGCGGTGGTCGCGTTGCTGACGGAGCTTGGTGTGCCGACCGAATTCTGGGCGGACTTCCTGCTCTGCGAAGCGCTGACGATGCCGGGCTGGAGTGCCTGGACGAAGTATCGCCACCGCGAGGCCGAACGCAGCGGTGTGGAGAACTCCGACTTCGCCGGCCTCTTGGCAATGCGATTAGCCTACGAAGTCGCCCTGTGCAAGCAATACAACTTCCAAGTGAATTGGGGTTCCATTGCTGAGTATCATTTTGCTGGCAAGAGACAGTCATCCGAACCCAGTACAGAAGATCTGCAGCGCTTGGTGCTGCTGAAGGCAAGCGAAATCGCCTTCCGAAAGCGGCTGTTGACGAACGTGGCCGGCCACACTGCCGAACTGACGCGCGGTGAAGCAGCCCCATCCCAGTTGGCTCAAATGGTGTTCTGCATCGACGTGCGGTCGGAGCGGATTCGCCGGCAACTCGAAGCAACGTCGTGCCAGATCGAGACCTTTGGCTTTGCTGGCTTTTTTGGCTTACCAATCGCGTATGTCGGACTGGGCGAGCCGGAAGGTCGTTCGCAGGTTCCCGTCTTGATCGCGCCAAAATTCCAAGTTCGCGAGGAAATTGATGCTCCCGATGAGACCGGCACGAAGGCCGCGCTCACCCGGCGAGCGACGTTCCGTTTTCTCCGCAAAGCGTGGAAGGATTTCCAGTCGTCGGCCGTGAGTTGCTTTGCCTTCGTCGAGACGACAGGACTCTTCTTCGGGTTGAAGCTGATCGCGAGAGCGATCGGTTGGGGGCCCGCCTCGTCATGCCGTTACGACGGCGTGGCGCGGAGCGATCGATCGCGACTCGGCCCGACACTGCGAGGGCTCAGCCAGCAGGGCGTGACGACATCGAAACAGGTGGATATGGCCGAATCGGTCTTGAGGGGAATCGGAATCACGAGTGATTTTGCACGATTGGTCGTCTTTGTTGGACATGGCAGCCAGACGGAAAACAATCCGTTGCAGGCCGGCCTCGATTGCGGAGCCTGTGGAGGGCATTCGGGGGAAGCCAACGCTCGGTTTGCGGCCAAATTGCTGAATCAAAAATACGTTCGGCAGGCGCTTGCCGAGCGGGGAATCCCGATTCCCGAAGATACGCACTTCGTCGCGGCGCTGCACAACACCACGACCGATGAAATCGAGTTCTTCGACATGCATAACGTTCCCGATTCGCATCGAGCCGACCTGCAGGAAGTAGAGCGGCTGGCATTGGCGGCTTCGCGCCGGACGCGCACGGAACGGCTGTCACATCTGCCCGGCCCCAGTGCGGACGACTTGATTCGGCGAAGTCGAGATTGGTCAGAGGTGCGGCCGGAGTGGGGGTTAGCTGGCAACGCTGCCTTTATCGCCGCGCCGCGCGAGATTACGGAGTCGTTCTCGCTGGAAGGACGTTCCTTCCTGCATAGCTACGACTACCGCAAGGACGTCGGTTTTGCGGTGCTCGAGCAGATCATGACGGCGCCGATGGTCGTAGCACATTGGATCAACATGCAGTACTACGCTTCGACCGTTGACCCGACGCACTTTGGCAGCGGCAACAAAACGGTGCATAACGTCGTCGGCCGCTTCGGCATCGTCTCCGGCAACGGCGGCGATTTGATGACGGGATTGCCATGGCAATCGATCCACGATGGACACGACTACCGGCATCATCCGTTGCGGCTGCTGGCGGTACTCGCCGCGCCCCGCACTGCAATCGAAGCCGTCCTGGCGCGGCACGATTCTGTCTCCAACCTTCTCAGAGGCGGCTGGCTGCAGCTGATCGCGATCGAAGAGAGCAGCTTTTACCGCTACACCGAGCAGGAGACGTGGGACGAAATCGTGATCGGCCTTGTACAACCGACTGCCTGCTGACCGGAACTCGCAAGTTCGCACTTCATAACTTTCAAGGAGACCTAAACGTGCCAACGCCCTATGCAACTACCTCCGCCAATCCGTACATTGCTGCGCTCGAAAGCACCTTCGATGAAGCCACCGCACCAATCGAATGGCTGGTGATCGCACACAGCGACCCGCGCATTTTGCAGTCCCTCTCCTCGATGATGGAGGGCCAATCGGCAGCCATTCTCGAAGTCTCTCAGGACCAATGGGACTTAGTCGAGGGGGAACTGTCCGAGGCCATCGAATGGGCCCTCCAACGTGGAGAAGTCCGGAATCTGGTGCTCGTGGGGCACTCGCAAGTAGGCTGTTCGGCGAGCCGATCCTATTTGGTATCAGATGCTCCCGAAAAAAGCAGCGATCGATCGAAGGACGGCTATTCACGACTGCTGGCGGGTGTGAAACGGGTTTACTCGCATAGCCACCATGCGCAGGTTAGATTCGCGGCCGACGTGCAGCAAGCATCTCAGATCCCGCTCGTCTACCGTCGTTGGTCGTGCGGAGAACTGGCGGTGCACGGCTTATTTTACCGGGCCGAAAGCGGAGTGTTTCTCGCTTACGACCCCGATGCCGACTCGTTTCGTGCCTTGATGGCATAATGGAGTTGCCCATCGCCGTTCACGAGCCAACAGCCCTGCCCGGTGCTGCATTCGATCGGCAAGGATTGGTCGGTGATCGTGCACCTGGCGATGAAGGCACTCATCCCCAGGGAGCCGAGGAAGGGTGAGTGCCAGAATCAATCCGCTCGATCATGGCAGCTAGAATTGTGCCGATGTGATGAAAGAGCTGACACGGCAATGCTTCGACGGAGCGACCCTTGCAAAACGTCCCCCAAGTCGCCTGTCGTCTGCTTTCCGGCGCGGGTTCCGTAGTCCTTGAGGACGATGTGTGGGATATCGGCAGCGTCACCCAATGCGGCCCCAGTCCCGATAGACACTTGGCTTGGGGTTCGGAAGGAGCAGTGATTCCTGGCGGCCGTCAAAAGTATCTTTCCCGAGTTCACCAAACAGCAGATCGAGGGCATCGCTGAAGAGCCGGTCATCCCCGTTGCCACCATACAGCAGATCCGCCCCGCCGAGTCCGTTCAGGGTGTCGTTTCCGGCCCGGCCCCAGAGGACGTTGTTGGCAGCATTCCCGGTGATCTGATCGGAGTACTCGCTGCCGATGACGTTCTCCAGCAGCCCGGGGGTCGTCGAGGTCAGCGACAGATTGGCGTGACTGACCAGCGTCTGGCTGTTCAGTGTGAGGACGACACCTTGGGAAAAGCCGCTGAAATCCAGGACATCGGTATCCGTTCCCAGCTCGAAGATTATGTCCGCGCCCAGTTGGCCCGCCCCGAAGACATAGCGATCATTTCCCGCGTCGCCGCTCAGCCGGTCGTTGCCGCTTCCCCCGACCAGCACGTCGTTGCCAGCCTCGCCGAAGAGCTGATCGTTACCCCCTTTGCCGTGAATCTCGTCGTTTCCCCCTCCCCCGGCGATTCGCTCGCTGCGGTCGCTGCCAATGAGCGTGTCAGCGAACGAAGTACCGGAGAGCACTTTGATGGCGGCGGGATTGCTCACCCGCAGGGTCTGGTTCGTGCCCAGGGACTGCGTCGTGTTGAGGTTCAGATCAAAACGAACGCCGCGATCGAGCCCCAGGAACACGAGGGAGTTGGACTCGCCAGAGTTGGGATCATCGATGACGACCGAGCCGCCGGCAGCTGTGAAGTGATAGGTGTCGTCGCCGGTGCCCCCCAGGAGAAAGTCGTTGCTGTTTCCGGTATAGAGGTAGTCGCCGTCGTTCCCGCCTTCGAGCCGATTGCTTCCTCGCTCACCGCTGAGAAAATCGATGCCGTTCCCGCCGAGGAGAATGTCCACCCCTGACCCGCCCATCATGGTATCGCCACCATCTCCCCCGAAAGCCGTCATGGGAAGTCCGGTTCGGTTATGGAGGAAGTCGTCACCTGCTCTCAGATTGACCTCCAGCTGCAGGACGCTGGACAGTTCACGGCTGCTCAGCTTCTTCAGTTCTTCCGTGACTCGATCGCGAATCTCCACGGTAAGACGATTCGCGGCCTCGTCCGCATAGATGATGACCCGGTCCAGATTATCGCTTCCCTCGATCTCCAGAACCCCGTTATTCAGATCGATGTCGTAGGCGCACAGGGCCCGCGGTTCCAGAATTTCGAGTCGCACGGCGTTGCGAAAACGGGAATGGCCCATGGTGGTCTGCCTTAAGCTGCTGGGAGTGGGAAAAGTTGGCGCAAACTCCCCAGCGTAAAAAGCCGCCGTGTGTTACACGGATCTGGTCACTGCCTGGGTTTTGTGTAAAACCACTGCGCCGGTCAGTCGCGGCAGATGGTCCGAGCCCATCGACCTCCGCCCAGTTTCGCCCTGTTGTTCGTCAGCCGCCGCGCAGTCGCTGGCGGGCCGCCGCCGAGATGGCGGTCACGGCGGGATGCTTCAGCTTGCGTTCGGCGGAGATGGCGTAGAATCGCTCCTTGATGCCGGGGATCTTGCCCGCCAGTTCGACTCCATACATCGTTTCGACGTCGCCCCGGATCACCGCTGGGACAGCGAACAGCCCCGCTCCGGCGCGGCCGGCGATCTTCAGCATGGCGCTGTCCTCGAATTCGCCGCGGACCTCAGGACGCAGGCGGCGCTCGTCAAACCACGACTCCAGCGAACGCCGCAGGATGCTGTCGTCGGTGGGGAGTAAGAACGGCGCTCCGTGCAACGAGTCGGGGAAATCCGAACCCCAACGTTCGACGAGCTTCTTCGTGCCGAGGATGACTATTTCCGATTCTCCCAGCAGATGCGAGTAGGCCTTGGCGCCAACGTTGGGATCCAGCGGTGTGTCGGACAGGATGACATCGAGCCGGTGAATGGCCAGCTCCGCCGTCAGTTGCGGCACCGATCCCTCGCGGCACACCAGCCTTAACGGTTCAGGCAGTTTCAGCGTCGGCTCCAGAAGCTTGTACGCGACCAGTTTGGGCATCGCATCTTTGATGCCGACGCGAAACAGGAGCGGCCTGCCGACGGGTTGCCCGCGCACCATTTCCATCAGTTCGCGCCCCATGGCAAAGATGTCGCCCGCGTAGCGAAACACGGCTTCGCCAGTTTCCGTCAGGGCGACGCCCCGTCCCGACTTCCGCAGCAACCGAATGCCCAGCGTCCGCTCCAGTTCCCGGACCTGAATGCTGACGGTGGAGGGAGTGACATGCAACAGCTCGCTGGCGCGCGTGACGCTCCCTTCGCGAGCCACGACCCAGAAATAGTGCAGGTGATGGTAGTTCGGGCCATCCATTGCGTTGCCAATCGTTTGAGAAAATCAACACGTCGCCGCGACGTTTTCAATCTTTCGCTACGGCCAACTGCCGTATGAATGAGTGTACCTGACGACGTTCCTACCTCGATCGGAAAGCGGTGCCATGAATATTGCGATTCGTCGGAAAGGCATTCGACTGGCGAGCGACCTCCAGGCGGCCCTATGCCAGCGTCTGGAAAACGCGCTTACGCACGTGCAGCCGCGCGTACAGCGGATCCAGGTATTTTTCGCGGATGCCAACGGCCGCAAGGGGGGCATCGACAAAATGTGCCGGGTGGTCGCCCACGTTCGCCGCCAGCCGGCGCTCGTCGTGGAAGACCGGGATAGCGACCTGCGGACGCTGATTGGCCGCATCTGCGAGCGCGTCGGCCAGGTCGCCGAACGACGTTTGGACCGCAGCCGCAACCGCGGATCGCGGTGCAGCATGGCGGGGGCCAACTAGCCGCCCGCGAATTGTGCAGCGAAGTTCCTGCCTTTAGCACGATTGGGAGACCGTGATATGAAATGTCCAGCCTGCGAAACCCTGCTCGCCATGACCGAGCGCCAAGGGGTCGAGATCGACTATTGCCCTAGTTGCCGCGGCATGTGGCTCGAACGGGGCGAGCTCGACAAGTTAATGGAGCGAGCGCGGCGCGAGGAAGACGCGCGCCGAGAGGAATATACCCGCCGCGACGAGTACGCGCGCCGGGATGATTACGCGCGTCGCGACCTGGAAGATTCCGACGACCGACGGCCCGCCCTCGGCGGAAACTACGACCGTTCGCGGCAAGCGAAGCCGTATCGAAAGTCGTTCTGGAGCGAGCTGTTCGACTTCGGTTAGTCGGCAACAGCGGCGAGGTGCACCTCTTCGGCAGTCCAGTGGTTTGCGCGAATTTCGTCTAGCTCCCCCCAATTTCATGACAAGTCCTGCCCCCTCGCCGCTCGTCGGCGCACATCATCGGGACGCGGCCGAAGTAGCTGCGCTACTAAAAACAGATCAAGACATCGGGCTGGGTGATGAAGAGGCCCACATCCGGCGGGCGGCGCTCGGCGACAATGCCCTGGCCGAGCAGCCTCCAAACACGATCTGGACTCAGCTGTGGGGGCAATGTCACGAAGTCGTCGTGTGGCTGCTGTTGGCGGCAGCTATTCTGGCGGCCTTTCTGGGGGAATGGGTCGATACGGCGGCCATCCTGGCGATCGTCGTGCTCAATGCCGCGCTCGGCGTCCTCCAACAGCGGAAGGCGGAGCGTGCGCTGGCAGCGCTCCAGAAACACTCCGCCCCGACGGCCAAGGTCGTGCGCGGCGGCCGCCTGCGTACGGTGGCGGCCCGCGAGCTCGTGCCGGGGGACCGGATCGAGCTCGAAGCGGGCGACCACATTCCCGCCGATGCCCGGTTGCTCTCGGGTTTTGGCCTGCAAGCCCTGGAGGCGCCCCTCACGGGAGAATCCACGCCAGTGGCGAAGGAGCCGGCCGTCGTGCTGCCGGCCGACACGCCCCTGGGGGATCGCCGCAATATGGTATTTCAGGGCGCGGTGATTGCGACGGGCAAAGCCGCCGCGCTCGTCGTGTCCACCGGAATGCAGACCGAGCTGGGGCGGATTGCCGGCCTGCTGTCGAACCAGACCAGCCAGCCGACACCCCTGCAACAGCGGCTGAAGCTCCTTGGGCAGGGGCTGGCGATCGTGTGCCTCGTCCTGGTGGCGTTTATTTTCGCTCTGCAGCTCGCCCGCGGCGGCCATTGGCTGGAGACCCTGCACTTGGCGGTCAGTCTGGCGGTTGCGGCCATTCCCGAGGGGCTCCCTGCCGCGGTGACGATCACGCTGGCCGTGGGGCTGGAGCGGCTCGTCCGTCGTAACGCCATCATCCGCAAGCTGGCGAGCGTGGAGACGCTGGGTTCGGTGACCGTGATCTGTTCGGACAAGACGGGAACGCTGACCAAGAACGAGATGACGGTCCGTGAAGTGTTCACGATGGACGGACATTTCCGGGTCACCGGTGCAGGCTATGGAGCGCGGGGAGAGTTCTTGCCGCTCGACTCCGAATCTCCCGTCTCGTCGGGAGATTGCCCCGGTTTGCACCGCGTGGTGGAGGTCGCCGCGTGGTGCAATCATGCCGCCGTCGTCCCCCTGACCGATAGTAGCGACGGCTGGCAAGCGATCGGCGATCCGACGGAGGCCGCCCTCGTGGTTCTCGCGCGGAAAGGGGGTATCGAGTCGGACAGCCGGGGCGAATTGCTCTACGAAATTCCGTTCGACTCGGATCGCAAGGCGATGTCGATCCTGGTCCGCCCGGCGGGCCTGCCGCCGATGCTCTGCACCAAGGGAGCGCCCGAGGTGGTCCTCGCGAAGTGCGAGTGGTTCCTCGGTCGCGAGGGAATCATGCCCCTGGCAGCGAGCGACCGAGAGCGGATTGTCGAATTGACGCGAGACATGGCATCTCGCGCCCTGAGGGTACTGGCGCTCGCCTATCGGCCCGATGTCGACCCACACGAGGGCCCCGACGCCGAGCGCGATCTGGTGTTTGCCGGCCTCGTTGGGATGATCGATCCTCCCCGCGAGGAAGTGCGTGCGGCCGTCGCCGACTGCCGTACGGCGGGGATCGAGCCGAAAATGATCACCGGCGATCATCCCTCTACGGCGCTCGCAATTGCCCGAGAACTAGGGATTGCCGGGGAGCAGCAGGCGGCGATCACCGGACAAGCGCTCGACGCCTTGGACGACGCGCAGTTGTCTGAGCGTCTGGCATCGATCGCGGTGTTTGCCCGCGTCACCGCCGAGCACAAACTGCGGATCGTGCGGCTGCTCAAGGGGCAGGGACACATTGTTGCCATGACCGGCGACGGGGTCAACGATGCTCCGGCGGTCAAGTCCGCGGATATCGGCATCGCCATGGGAATCACCGGCACCGATGTCACCAAGCAAGCTTCCAACCTCGTACTGGCCGACGACAACTTTGCCACCATCGTCAAGGCGGTCGCCGAAGGGCGGGGGATTTTCGACAACATCCAGAAGTTCATTCATTACCTGCTGGCCGGCAACGCGGGCAAGATCTTGTTCATGTTCGCCGCGGCGCTGTTGGGCTGGCCGAATCCGCTCCTGGCTCTACAACTCCTCTGGTTGAATCTGGTGACCGATGGGCTGCCGGCGCTGGGGCTGGGGGTGGAGTCACCCGAGCGCGGCGTCATGCGGCGACCGCCGCGCAACCCGCAGGCGCCTCTCCTGGGATGGTGGAACGGACTGGTCATCGCCTGCCACGGAGCACTCAGTGCGGCGGCGGCGCTATTGGGCTTTTATCTCGTCTACGCGGGCCATCCGGAGCGTCTGGAAGAAGCCCGTGTGGTAGCGTTTTGCATCCTGGCGTTCGCCCAATTGGGCTTCTCGCTGAGCTGCCGCAGCCGAACGATGACGCTGTGGGAACTGGGCCTGGGGACGAATCGGCCCCTCCTGGCGGCGGTGGCGGCTTCGCTCGCGCTGCAGCTGGCAATCGTGGGCATCCCTTGGCTGCATCCGGTGTTCGGCATCGAGGCCTACCCGGCCGCTTGGGAATGGCTGCTCATTGCAGCGCTCTCGACGGTGCCGCTGGCGGCCGTCGAGGCGATGAAGATCGTATGTCGGTTCGGCTGGTCGATGGCGGGGCGAGATCGCGAACCGCGGCGAGTCAGCCTTGCCGCGGTCAGCGAGGCTCAAGGGGCCCTCAGCCGCTCGATGTGACGGGGGCGGCTGAGCGGCGCCGAGCCGTCTCGACCCCTGCCGATCGGTCCTGAGCCCTGCCAAGCAGCCATGGCGTCGAGGAAACTCGCGATGTTCGCGATCACCGCGTCGCTCACTTCGGCTTCGGAGGCACTGCCGCTGAAGTCTTGAACGGACCTAGGTTGGTTGATGACCTTTGCCCGCAGGTGCGAAAGCTCCGTTCGACTACTCTTCCAAGCGCGGCGTACAACCGCTCGAGTCGCGCCTGGATCGCATCGTCCATGCGTGCCGTTTCTCCGAATATCCCTTCAGAGGAGCCTGAAATCGCACCCGCGGTTAACAGGCTGGGATAGAAAACGGGGCACACCCTCGTTTTTGTATTTTGTGGCCAGAAATCGGCCTCAACAGACGAGTCGCCAGTCAGTTTCCTAACTAGCGACCTGGCAATGATTTGCGTTAAGAGCGGGCGACGAGACTCGAACTCGCGACATCCAGCTTGGGAAGCTAGTGCTCTACCAACTGAGCTACGCCCGCGACCGATTTTTTTGAGCCGGGTGGTTAGCGCCACCTCCGGCGCACCCTCATCTTACGGCGGCTGGGGGAATTTTCAAGCAGCACGGCCGCGAGCCAACGGCAGGTTGGGACCGCGCCGCGTGTCCGTGCCGAAAGCCGCACTGCCCGGCGGAATTCGCAAGATTGATTATTCCTTTTCGTCCGCCTGCATTATGATGGGGAAATAGCGGCGAAACGATGCGTCGCCGGGCATGGGGAAGACCGCCTCACTTGCAGGAGGGCCGAGGCATGGGTAGGCGCTGGTCGATGATCGTGGTCGTGGTTTTCGCGGGGATCGCCGGCTTTACCGGTGCCGTCCAAGTTGCTGCCGAGGAGCCGTCTGCGGCCACCGCCGAAGCCAATTCGCCAGCGACCCACTTCGAAGTCGTCCTCCTGTCGCTCAAGACTGACTGGCAGGCGATGCGCTATCACACCTCGACGGGAGAGTCGTGGTACGCCTTTCAAGGCAACTGGAAGCCGGTGCCCGAGGCGAGCGACGAAAAGCCGCCGGCGGGCGCTTACAAGGTATTGATGTCGGCCACCGGCGAACGGGATTGGATCGCCTTGCGGCTGGAGCAGAAGAGCGGCCGCAGTTGGCGGCTGGCGGCGCTCAAGTGGATCGAAATGCAGCCGCTCGATCCTGGCGACCCACCGCCTGTGCCGCAAGGTCCTCCCGATCCGCATCTGGAGGCGGAGTAGTTTCGGGCCTCGTGGCACGTATCCGAAGGGCCCTCACCCAAGGGGAGAGGGAGTGTATTGGGGCAGCCGTTTAGGTCGTAAGCTCGCAAACTCCCCACTGTCCGTGGTTTTCGTCGACTTCGACGCGAATCTTCGCGGGCTTCGTTCCCAGCCGGCGGCTGAGCGACGTGAGCAGTTGTTCGCCCAAGTAGCGCGCGAGCAGTTCGGCGGTCGTATTGGCGATCGGCAGGATCGCGCAGTCTCCGGCGGGAAAGACCCAGCGGCGGCCGTCGGGCGCGAAGACCACTTCGATCTCCGGGCCGTGGTCGGTGGTCCTGGGGGCGACCGAAAGAAGCGGATGCCCCGTCGGCAAGAGCATCCGGTGATCGAGTGCGTCGGTCAGGGCCTTCAGCTCGTCGCGCAGGGCGATGAAGTCGACGACGTACTGATTCTCGTCGAGTGGGCCGTAGACGACGACGTTCACCCGGTAGTTGTGCCCGTGCAGCCGCTCGCACACGTCGCGATTGAACGTGATGAAGTGGGCTGCCGAGAAGACGTGGTGTTCTTTGGTCAGGCGGACGGAGTAGCTGGCAGACATGTTTGGGAAGTGGCTAGTGCTGGTGGGGCTATTCAGGTTAGCTGTTGGGCGGGCAAACGCGAACGCGGAAAAGGGGGAAAGCTGTTTGCCGCGCCCGATCGATGAATTCTTGGTGAAGGAGCTGCTTAAGGGAAGCTTTGCCGGTTTATCTTGCATCCCGGCGGTCGGGTCTAGGAAATGTCGCTATGAGGGGTGCGTGATGGTGCGGATGCAATGGTATCTCGGAACCGCGGCGCTCCTGGTCGCCGGCGGACTCGCGGGAGCCGTGGCGAGTGGAGTATTGCCGCTATCCGTGAGCCACACTACCACGGATGCATCGATCACAAGCGGGCCGCCGCGGCCGCTGTCGCTTTCCCTGGCTCACACTTCCGCCGACCAAGAGTCGCCAACCCAAGATCCAAGCGCGGACGCCGGTTGGCCGTGCATTCTGGGTCCCGAGCACGGCAGCATTTCGCGCGAGACGGGACTCGCCTGGAATTGGTCCGAGGCGGGGCCTCCTGTGGTTTGGCGAATTCCCGTGGGCGAAGGGTATGCCGGACCGGTGGCGATGGGGGACGATGTCGTGCTCTTTCATCGTCCGTCGCAGGCAGGCGCGCCGCTGGCGGAACTCGGGCACCCTCATCAGGAGGACGACGGGCCCGAGGAGGTCGTCTCGTGCTACTCGGCGGCCGAGGGATCCCTGAAATGGGAATTCCGCCGGCCGACCACGTATCACTGCAGCACGCACTACAGCAGCGGTCCCTACAGCACGCCGGTGATCGACGGCGACCGCGTGTTCGCCTGGGGAACCGAAGGCGTGCTGTATTGTCTTGATCGGGGCGATGGATCGCTCGTCTGGGAGCGGCCGCTCTCGCAAGAGTATGCCGTGGAGCCCGATCGCTACTATCCGGTTGGTTCAAGCCCGCTGGTCCTGGCCGATCGGCTGATCCTGAATGTGGGCGGGGCGGATTGCGGCGCGGGGATCGTGGCGCTCGACAAGGCGACTGGCGACACGCTCTGGACCGCGACCGATCACGAGGCGAGCTTTGCCACGCCGACGAGCGCGACGATGCACGGCCGCGAGTTTGTGTTCGTCTTCACGCGGCAGGGGCTCGTCGCTCTCGATCCGGCCAGCGGCCAGGTCGACTGGCAGATTCCGTTCCAGGCGAATAACCCGGAGTTCATCAATTCCACCTCGCCGATTGTGGCGGGGAATGTCGTCTTCACGTCGGCGTATTCCGCGGGGAACCTGTGCGTCGAGGTGCAGCCGGACGGCCAGCCCCGCGAATTGTGGCGCGATCAGCGGCGGTCGCTCGACAGCCAGTATAACCCGCTCGTGGCGGTCGACAGGTTTGTCTTCGGCTTTGCCGCGCTCGACGATACGTTCCGCTGCCTGGAACTGACGACCGGCAAGGTGCAGTGGAAGGGACTGCGCGAGCTCGATCGGGGCACCGTGATCGCCGTCGACGGCCACTTCCTGATCGTCAGCACGACGGGCAACCTTGCAGCGGCTCGACTCGCCGCCGGCCAATTGCACGTCGCCTGTCAAACGACGTCACCCTCCATCGCTGGTCCCGTCTTCGCGTTTCCGGCTCTGAGTGGCGGGAAGCTGTATGTGAAAAACGAACGGGAGATGGTGTGCTTCGATATGCGGAAGTAATCTCACTGAACCGCGGGGGCTCGATTCTGCAGCTCGAGCAGATAGATCGTTTTCCGTCCCAGGCTGTCGACATCGGCCTGGGCCCAGTTGGCGAGGATTACGACGGCCAGTTCGCGATCCGGCAGCATGGCGACGTAGCTCCGTGAGCCGCCGGAGCCGCCGTTGTGCCACACGATGTCGAGAGCATTTTCGGAGTCGATGTGCCAGCCGAGGCCGATCGCCGTTCCGGCACGATCGGTACGCCGATGCTTTCCCGTGGCGAGCGACATCGCCCGGGAGAGCGGCGAGTCACTGCCACTCCAGTGCGCTTGTAAGTACGTGAGCGTGTCCTCGGCGGTCGACAGGAATGAACCGGCCCCCGCCATCGTCGTGTCGTCCCAGACTTTTACAGGCTGATCGCCATCGTGCGGCGTGGCGATCCTCGCTTGCTGCTCGGCGGCCAGCGTCATCCGCGTATCGACCAGTCCCAGCGGCTCGCAAACTCGCTCGATGATGAGCGACTCGTAGTCGGTCTCATCATGCGCAGCGAGCACGTGCCCCAAGAGGCCGAAGCCGAGATTCGAGTAGCTGTAGCCGCGGCCGGGCTCGAACTGAAGCTCTATTTCGCGCAAACCCGCGTACATGTCCGGCACGGTGTAGTCGGCATACGGATTGAGCGGGTCGGCCATCGGCATGTTTCCCGGAAGCGACGGAATGCCTGAGGAGTGCGTGGCCAGGTCGAGCAGCGTAATTCGTTTTCCGCCGATTCGCGTCAGCTTCGTTTCTGGCGGCAGGAGTTCCGCCGCGTCCGTCGCCAGCGTCAACTCGCCCCGCTCGACCATGTCGGCCAGCAGCAGCCCCGTGAACGTTTTCCCGACAGAGGCCAACTCAAAAATCGTCCGCTCATCA
>JALORD010000471.1 GCA_025459145.1 Pirellulaceae bacterium
CCTGTTGATCCTCAAGCCCTCGAAGGTAACGCTCGAGGCGAGCGCGATTTATTCGGATCCGGGGGCTGCTGAGCGAGCGCGGGCTGCCGCCGCTACGACTCCACCAACGACCGCCTATGCGGCGGAACCCGAATTGCGTGCCGCCGCAGAAGTTCTCCTGTCGCGGGAACGCGCTGCGCGAGCGCGGGAAACGGAGGCTCTCAAAATGAAGATAGCTGAGCTACAAAATCAACTCGCAGAACGTGATCCTTCCGGCCAACGGAACGAGCTAGAGGCAGACGTGCAATATTTCCCGCCGGCTCCGCCTTCACCCGCGTCAAGACTGTCGGTCCGCCTCCTGGAACTCGATCTGGCCGAGGCGGAAGTCGAGTTGCAGCTGGCTCAAACCGAATTGCAAGAGGGTGAAGACATTCAAAAGCGCAGTCCCGGAGCACTCACCGACACCGTGCTTCGTGCGCGGCGTCTCAAGGTCGACCGGGCCAAGATTCAAGTCGAGCGAATTAGGCTCAAGCTGGAAGCGGCTCGGGCGGAAGAGCCGTCGACGTTACCGGGCTTGCAAACGCACTAGCGGCTTTCAAACTGTTCGCTTACCCCGCTCGATCCACTGCAGGATCGGCGCGGTGGCGACGGTCGTTACGAGCGCCATGATTACCAGCATGGCGTAGAGTCGCGGCGAGATGATTCCCAGGTCGAGCCCCACGTTGAGGACGATCAGCTCCATCAGGCCGCGGGTATTCATCAGCGCGCCGAGGGCGGCCGAATCGCGCCACGACTGGCCCATCCACCGCGCCGCGACCAACGTTCCGCCGAATTTGCCGACTGTTGCCACCGCAATGATGAGTCCGCACAGCAGCCAATCCTGCCAGCCGCTGATCAGTCCCAGTTCCGTTCGCAGGCCGGTGAACGCAAAGAACGCCGGCAGCATGAGCACGACGACGACGTTTTCGATATGTTTGCCGAGCTGTTCGGCCAGCGGGCTGTCGTGCGGAATCAAAGCTCCCAGGACAAAGGCTCCAAAGAGGGCGTGAATGCCGATCCACTCGGTTGCCAGGGCCGAGACGAGCACAGCCACCATGACGACGCCGATCTGGGCGGGCGAGATGGGAACGGTGTGGTTCGGGACCGCGCCGTTCTTCGTGGGCTCGGCGGCAATTTCAGGACTCGCCAGCCAGCGGCCGACCAGCGGGCGGACCACCAGCCACATGACGAGCAGATATCCAGTCGTCCAAGCCAGCGTTGAAACGGCGTCGCCGACCTGGGCCTTTGCCACTCCGGTGGCAATCGCCAGCAGGCACCAGGCGATTGCGTCCCCGGCTGCCGCACATACGAGCGCAAGTTGACCCAAGGAGGTACGCGTCAAACCGCGATCCGACAGGATCCGGGCGAGCACGGGAAACGCGGTAATCGACAGGGCCACGCCCAGGAACAGGGCGAAGACGAGGAGCGACGGTCCGCCCTGTTCCTGCGAATGCAATCCGAGCGCCAATAGCACTCCCAGCGCAAAGGGGACCGCAATACCCGCCAGCGAGATGACGAGCGGCGCCGTCCCCATCCGCGCGAGACTTTCGGTGTTCAGCTCGAGGCCAATCGCGAGCAGGTACAGGATCACGCCAAGCTGCGCGATCACATAGAGGGCCGGGACAATCTCGGCCGGCAAAATGTAACTCTGGGCCTCGGGCGAAATACGGCCCAGGAGCGAGGGGCCGAGCAGAATCCCCGCCAGCACTTCGCCAATCACCGGCGGCTGTCCGACCAGGCGAAACAGCCGCCCGAGGAGCTGCCCCAGCGCCACAACGGCCGCCAGGGCGAGCAGCACATGCCACAGAATGACGTCGAGGTTCAAGCGAGCATTCGCCGGTTGTCAGTTGGCAGTTGTCAGTGAGTCACATTCGACCTTCGGCGTTCGACACTCGACGTCCCTTATCACGCCACCGCCGGCTCTTCAAACGCTCCCGCTTCGGCGTTCATTTCGTCCATCAGCTGGAAGACTTCGTCGAGTTCTTCGCGGAACAGGTCGCCGATCAACAGATCCGTGACCGCTCCCTTCTTGTGCGGATGGCGTTTGACAAAGCGGCCGAAGCTGAAGCCGTCGTAGTAGGCGCAAACGAGCCGCCGCATCCGGTTCATGCCGCGAACATACTCCGGCTCCCACTTGCCGAGCTGCGCGCCGCTCGTGTCTCCCTTCGCGAGCCCCTCGGCCACTGCGTCGGCGGCGAGCTGCCCCGACTTGAGCGCCAGCAGCACGCCCGACGAATAGAGCGGATCGAGAAACCCGAACGCATCCCCTACGAGCACCCAGCCGTCGCCGGATGCCCGCTTGCTGCGGTACGAGTACTCCTTCTGGGCGTAGAACTGGCTCACCCGTTTGGCCGACGAGATCCGCTCTTTCACCACGGGGCACTTCTCGACTTCTTCGAAGTAGATCTTCTCGTAGTCGACGGTCCCGCGATTCTTGAAGAGGTAGTCGTTCGACGCGACGACGCCCACGCTCAGAATGTCGTCGTGCAGCGGGATGTACCAGAACCAGCCGTGCTTCCCTTGCGTTTGCAGGACGAGCGTCGCTCCCTCGTCGCGGCCCGTATCGCGATAGGCCCCTTCCCAGTAAGTCCACAGGGCCGACTTCTTCAGCTCTGGATCCCACTCGCGGAGGTTCAGCCGGCTCATGATCATCGAGCTTTGACCGCTGGCGTCCACCACCACATCGGCCCGCACTTCGCCGATCGTGCCGTCTTCGTCCTGCACCTTCACGCCGACCGCCCGCTCGCCCTCCCAGAGGACTTCGAGAACCCGCGTTCCCTCGTAGGCCTGCACGCCATGTTCGCGAGCGTTCTCGATCATCAGGTGATCGAACTCGCTCCGGCGGACCTGCCAGGTCTGCGAGCACTCGTGCGGCTTGTTGTCGTGAAAGTAGAACGGCTCCGAAATGCGGCCGTGCTGGTTGACAAATTGCACGCTGTGCTTGTTGACGAAGTGGCTCCGCTTCATCTTCGGCAGCATGTTCAGCCGCTCGAGAACCCAGTAGGTCTCGGGAATCAACGATTCGCCGATGTGAAACCGAGGGTGACGATCACAACCACCGGGCTATAGCTGGCAAAACGCATGGCATCTCCTTCGGAAGGGGCAATTCGCGGACAAGCGCGCGGAGTCAGGTTCGGAGGTCACCGCACACTGAGCACTCTAGGAAAGCCGCCAACACTTGTCAAGACAATCGTTGTTTGAACAAGTGTTATCGGGAAATTGGAGGACCCCGCTACAAGTTTCTCCAAGGATTCGTCACCACGAGCGCCGACCGCCGACTTCTGACCTCCGACCAACTCACTCCCCCCGCACCGTCACCATCAGACATCCCCGATTGTCGGCCAGGCCCGCGGCCCGCTCGTTGATCGATAAGTACAGCACTCCGGTTTCGGTCGGCGTTAACCGGCCACCGAGGCCGATCGGCTTGGGGCTGGCGAGCGGCGTCACGGGGCCGCTCTGCACTTCCGGCCTCACGGCTGCCAGGAGCATCCCGAGCGGCAGCCCCCGCTCGTAACGCAGCGTGATTCCCCCCGCTTCGCAGGGCCAGGCGGGTGGGCCGCTCGCCACGTCGTACCGGCCGGTCGCTTCGAGGGCGTACGTTCGCCCCGCTTCAAGGATATATCCAGTCGACTGCCAGCCCCGGTCGGCGGCTAGAGTGGCCGTTGCTCCCTCAGCCGGCAGCGGCTTTATCACAGGCAGATGCACGACCGCGGCCCGGGCGAGGTCGTAGCCGTAATCGGCGTTTAATACAAATAGTTGCCAGTCTTCCTTGACCTGCGGCCACACCGGCTCAAGCTGTCGGAGAAAATTAAGCGAAAAATCGATCGTCCGATCCTTCACCTTGGTCTTGAGGCCGCGAAAGGCTTCGCGCGTCGCTGGGTGGCCATCGAGAAAGGCCGCCGCTCCCCAGCACCAGCCGTAGGGTTCGTTGCGCAGATGAGCGTGGTTGTCGTACCGCAAGATCTCGACGAGTGACATTCCGCGGCCGGCCGCTTGTTCGTCGCGAATGATTTTGATCCGTCCCCAGTAGGGGACTTCGTCGCTGGTGGCCGGCATCACGGCGAGGGCCAGCTTGTCGCCATCGAGGCGATGCGTGCCGAGCAACTCGGCGATCCCCTCCATGTACCACGGCGGCCCCGCTCCGCCGAGCCAGCGGTTCATGAAGCAGTGCGTCCCTTCGTGCAGGACGAGGTGCCGCCGGTAGTACTCGCTCGGCTGATCGTAGATCCAGAACTGGGAGCCTTGCGAGTAGCCGTTGGGAAATGGCGGCAAAGCGTCGCTGTAGAGCCCGGCCTGCACGAACCGCGCTTTGTCACGCATCACATGGCCGACAATTTTCCAGTCGGCCAGCTTTGCCTGGTCGGCGCCGAAATAGGCACACCAAAGAGGAATCGCCGCGTCGAACAGTGCCGGCAAGTCGCCCGCTTCGGCCTCGGGCAGATCGGTGTAGATGGTCAGGTGCTTGCCGGGCTGCTTTCGAATTCCCGCGGCAGCCACGCGCTCTTCGTCGATTACCGGTGGATCGAACTCCCGCTGGCGGGCCTGCTCGGCCAGGTCGGCGAGCGACGTGTTGAGAGGCGGCGCGGGGATGAAGGCCGGAGCCTCGTCGCCAGTCGAACTAGCCCGTGGTTGGTCGCTGCGTGTGACAGGAGGCCGCGCTGCACTCGTCTCGGGTGCCGGGTTCCGCGGAGCGGCCGGCACTTGGGCGGGAGCTTTGGCCGCCAAAGGAGGCGCCGCGGGCGTGCCGGAACCACAGCCTGCTAGGGCCAGGCAGATAGCCAGTCCGAGTGCCCGCCTCCAGTCAGCCGATTTGTCGTCATGCGCTCGCCACATTATCGTATCGTAACTTGAGTTCTCGCCTCACTGCATCTCCCTCGCGATGACCGCCGACTCCCAACCTGAGGAATCACCCACCGCCCGGGCCGCTGATCCGGACGCCGATCCGCGGGATGTGGCCGCCTCCGGGAGGACGTGGAGCCGTCCGCTCGCGCTGCATCTGGTGGCTGCTGCGCTGGCTTTAGTAGGGGCCAGCCTGTTGCAACTTCACTGGCCGGAGATTCGTTCTCGCTCGGCAATGGACAGCTGGTGGCCGGCCGATGCGGCTGTGGTGATTGCGGCGACGGCCTATTTGCTTTCGGTCGCGGCGGTTCACATTTGGGCGGCCCTGTGGCCGGTGAAACATCCGCTACGCGAGCGACTATTGCTCGGCCGGGAGCTGATTTCGTCGCTGATTGTGAGCGTCTATTTCGCGATCGTTATCGCCCAAGGACCGACCAGCACGCTGCTGCGGGCTGGACTCTGGCGGGTGCCGCCGCTCTTGCTCCTGGCGGCCACGGTCTCGCTGCTCGTGCTCGCGTTTACTCTCTGGACCGCTCGCCGTATACCCTTACGGCCCGATAGCGGCAGCAGTGATCCGGGGAGTCGGACGCCATCCCGCTGGGGCATGGTGCCGACGATTTTGGTTGTGGGACTCTTGCTGGCCCTGGCGGCACTGGGTCGCCACCAGCCAAACCCGCGGGCCGGCTCGGCTACGGCGCCTGCGCAACAACCCTGAAGACACGCCTCGGTTGCGGTTGCGGTTGTGCGCATCGCCAAGCATAATTCGGGCGTGGCCGCTCCGTTTGGCGGACCACCCCCTCAGGCTTACCATCTCCTCTCCATCGATTGGCAGCTACGAGCGAGCGCTGCAGGCTGGCTCGTCGCGCTTTACCAAACCTACCCCGGCTCATGCCCATTGAATTCGCCTGCTCGAGTTGTCGGCAGACCGTCCGCGTGGCCGACGCAGCTGCTGGGAAAAAGGGCAAATGCCCCAAGTGCGGAACGATTCTCGATATTCCCCTGGCTTCCCCCGCGGCACCGGCGGCGAGCCCTGCCGCCCCGGCCCGTCCGAAGTCCGCGGCGGCTTCCGCGCCGCAACCGGTGTCGAATCCCGCCGCGAAACCAGCGGCGCAAGGTGCTCCGAAGCCGACCGCAAAGGTCTCCGGCAACAACGTCTCGTTCCCGTGCCCCAGTTGTGCCAAGCCGATCGTCGCCCCCGCGGCGCTCACTGGCAAAAAGGGAAAGTGTCCGCATTGCCAGGCGAAGGTCGTCATCGGCGGCGTTAGTCCGCCGGAGACCGATGGACTCCAGCCGCTGGGACCGGATGATCTCGCGCCGCTGGGCCCGGGCGACCTCGCGCCGCTCGGCGGTGGAACTGGTGATCTATTTGCCGATTTGCCGCCGCTGGGCGGACCGGCGAATTCGCCCTTTGGCGGACAGCCGCTGCCCAATACCCCACCACTCAATCCGCTGGGAGCCGCGCCTTCGCCGCTAGGAACGGCGTATGGGGCTCCTTCGCCGTATGGTGGTCCGGCTCCCTCGACCAATCCGTATGCTTCGCCGTCGCCGTATGGAGGATCGCCCTATGGAGGATCGCCCTATGGCGGGGCTGGGCACTCTGGCGGCGCGCCCGCCAAGCTGATGATTCCGGCCATTGGACTCATCGTTATCTCCACCCTAACGATACTGGGAATGCTCTTCCAATCTGTCATGCTGGTTTTGAATGCGACTCAGATGCCCGCATTTCAACGGGCTCAAGGACCAGAGGCTCAAGGGGCCATTGCGGGTTACTTGATTGGATCGGTAGTTGGCATAATCCTCGGACTTATCGTCAACGGCGTTGTCATTGCGGGAGCCGTGAAAATGATTCGGTTGCAGTCGTGGGATACTGCAAAATCGGCCGCCACGCTGGCAATTGTTCCCTGTTGCAGTCTGCTCTGCCTCAACATGCCCCTAGGAATCTGGGCCCTCATTGTCTTGAATCAGCCGGATGTGAAGCGGCTGTTTCGGGACTAGCGCGTTCCTCAGGCTGTCATCGAGGTGTCGAAGCAGGGTTTCGACCTATGTCCCGTTGATCACGACGAACTGCGCTGCCGAACCCTCGGGGCGGCGGACATCGAGCCTGACGTGCGGGTCTTCGCCCTCGCCCACTTCGACGCGCAGCGTGAGCGTGTGCTTCCCGGCGGGCAATTCCCGCTCGATTTGCTTCGCCCCCTCGAACGGCTCGCCG
>JALORD010000472.1 GCA_025459145.1 Pirellulaceae bacterium
TGCTCGGCAACCTTTGCTGTGGCTTCCTTGTCCAACGTGAGCGTTTCGGGGAGCCGAGATTCGAGCCAAGTCCAGGTCAAATCCAAGACCGTTCCTGCATGCTCGTCGGCGCTCATCGCCGGCCCCTTGAACTCGGCATCCAGACGAGTCTTAAGCGGACCCAACTGCTTGTCGATCCGGATTTCCTCAATCTTGGCCTGCATGAAACCGCGAGTCGAATCCTTGTCGCGCACCAGGACCGATGCTTGGCTACCGATCGCCGGCTTGTGCTCGCGCAACAATCCTAGCTTGTGCAAGGGTTCAATGGCTTTGCGTACCGCTTCGTCGTAGCGGTTGTCTTGCATCCCCGCCTTGAAAAAGCTTTTAAGCGCATCGAACCGACGCTTGTCCTCGCCGGCCGGACGCTCTGGATCGGTAGGTGAAAACTCGCGCCAAATGGCGAGGAGTCCTTCGTCGGCTTCCAGCACCGCAAACGACTCGACTTCGACGATCTTGCCTACTTTGTCGATCAATTCCTGCCGGCGCTCGTCGAGCGGGCGAATGTCGTTGACGTAGACCACCTCGGCCAGGCGGCGGGCCTCGGCGCGGCGGTTATCGGTCTCGGCCGTGTTCTCCAATTGAAAATCGACGCGGGTGACAATCTTCCGCGCCGGCACGTCCCCCGTGCGATAGGCAAACTGCGGGATGCCGCCGCCGGTAATCACCCAGAGCAGCACGGCGACCGCCAGAAACAATCCCACGCGCAGTAAGATGTCCCGCTGGCGCAGGGTATCCCACCACTTCGCGAAGAAGTTCGGCGGAAGCCCCACAGAACTTCCCCGCTGGGGGCGATATTTTCGGCCAGGAGCGTACGACATGGATTACTTCACCCGAATGCGTAAAGCGAACCGGGCGAAGGGATAACTCCGCAGAGAACTTCGCACGAGATAGCCGAGCGAGCCCAATCGCTTGGCTGCGGAAGTCCCGGGCGCTGAATGTGACATCGAATCGTGGCAGGCTGTCGTCTGCCTTCCGGATTAACGCGATCTTCGTGCCGAAACCGACTTGGCTTCCGACACTTTCAACTCGTCCTCATATGCCCGGACGATTTCCTGCACCAGCTTGTGGCGCACGATATCGGACTTGCTCATTTGCACAATCTGGATCCCTTCAATATCGCGGAGCCGGGCCACCGCATCGATCAGGCCGCTGGCACTAGCGCGGGGAAGGTCGATCTGAGTTGTGTCGCCCGAAATGACGATCTTTGACCCGCGTCCCATCCGGGTCAGGAACATCTTCATCTGCGCGATCGTCGTGTTCTGGGCCTCGTCGAGGATGATGAACGCTTCGTTCAACGTGCGGCCGCGCATGTAGGCCAGCGGCACAACTTCAATAACATCCTGTTCCATATACCGCTTCATCGCATCAAAGTCGATCATCTCCTGCAAGGCGTCGAGCAGTGGGCGGAGGTAGGGATTGATTTTGGCCTGCAAATCGCCGGGGAGGAATCCCAGGCTTTCCCCCGCTTCGACAGCCGGGCGAACCAGCACGATCCGGCGAATCTGGTGGTGTTTAAGAGCTTCGACTGCCAAGGCGACAGCCAGGTAAGTCTTGCCGGTCCCGGCCGGTCCAATCGCGAAGGTTATATCGTGCTTGCGAATCGATTCGACATACCGGGACTGCCCCGGCGTGCGGGGAGCGATCCGCCGGCTGGCGCTCGCCACATCGATCGTTGCGGTCGGGCCATTTTGGCGTCCCGTCACCTGGGCCAACACGTCAGCAACGAGGTCCCCGCTCAATTCGCCGGCCTGATCGAGCTGCGAATTGAGCTGGGACAGGGCCGACGTGGCTTTGGCCACCGCATCCTGCTCGCCGGCGACCCGAATCTCGCCGTTCCGGTGGACAATCGATACGCCGAGCGTATCCCGAATGGTCCGCACATGCTGGTCCCGGGGGCCAAACAGTGAGAGAACGCGATGATTGTCGACCAGCGGAATTGTCGCTTCCGTCATTAGTTCCGACGGAAATCTTCCGTCGCACCGAGCCTGGAGGATGTCCAATCCTGTTCCTGAAATATACTCGACCCAGCCTGCTCACTACCAGCAAGCGGTCGGTTTGTTCTCTAAGTCGGCCGTATTTCATAGTTTACGACGCACAATGGCAAGGGGTTCGGATTGCAGCCGCCCCCCTGAGAGAATGGCTCCGCGGTCGAGTTTATCGCTCCGGCCGAGCGTCTCGCCCCCTCCAGGCGGCTCAGTTATGCTGAGCCCTCGGCGAGGCAAATCGTGCGTGGAGATGTCGCCGGCGCAAATTGAGGAAAGGGTACAAGCATGCAATGTCGGGGGGTGCGCGGGGCGACGACGGTCGACGGTAACACGCGGGAGCAAATACTCGCCGCGACGCGACAGTTGCTCGCCTTGATGATTCGGCTTAATTCGATTGAATCAGAGGATGTGGCGAGCGCGATTTTCAGCCTCACCTGCGATCTGAACGCCGAGTTTCCGGCGCTCGCCGCCAGGCAACTCGGCTGGCTCGACGTGCCCCTGATCTGTACCTATGAAGTCGACGTTCCGGGCAGCTTACGGCAATGCGTGAGGGTCATGCTCCACTGGAACACCGACAAATCACAGGCCGATATTCGACACGTCTATATAAAGGACGCGGTAAAGCTCCGCCCCGACCTGTCGAAGTTGCCGCCGGTCGACTTCGTCGAGTTGGAGCGGTGGATTGCCGAGCAGATGGCCCACCTAAAGAAATGACGGACCCCTCCCGACCTCTGGTTGCCTACGCGCGGGAACCGCAGCTCGCGCCAGAGGAATTCATCGACTTGCTGGTTCGCTCGACGCTGGCGGAGCGGCGACCTGTCGGCGATCCCGAGCGAATTGAGAGAATGCTCGCCGGGGCCGATATCGTCCTGACGGCGCGGTGCGGGGAGAGGTTAGTCGGCGTTTCGCGCGCGATCACCGATTTTGCGTACTGCACTTATCTGGCCGATTTGGCCGTCGACGTGCATGTTCAGCGGCAAGGAATTGGCAAAGAGCTGATTCGGCGCACCCATGAGGCCGCGGGAATTAGCACCATGCTGATTCTGCTGGCTGCGCCGGCCGCTCGTGAGTACTACCCGCACATCGGCCTGCAGCCGCACGACAGTTGCTGGACGTTGCCCCGCTCGCAGTAGTTGCGAGTTGGTGCAAATCCCGTCAGCTGCTACCCCTGCCGATTGAGTGTGAGCGAGTACAGAATGACTACGGCTCCGGTCGAGAGGAGGCTCCAAGCGGCCCAATCCGGCGGCTGCAGGTCCTGCCGGGGACTGCCGATGGCGGCAGGGGGGCTGCCAAAGACAGTGGCCGGGGTCCCAGGCGCGGTCTGCGACTCGCCCGCCCAGACAAACGTGTCAACGGCGAGGCACTGGGCCCCCAGGATACACGCAAAGATGCCGCAAGCCAAAAAGAAAGCACGCCACATAGGAGGATAACGCGGGGATGGTTAGTGGGGCGGTGATCCATCCAATTTCCGAGCGCTGCCGTCGTCGGTGCTGCCCGGCGCGAATCCATTCACTAGTCGTGATCGACCCGCTGGCCCGCCGAAATCCAGTTTCCAGGCAGTCCGCCTCAGACCCGCTCCGAGGCAATTTTTTTACCCAGCTCCCCCTTTAACCCGAACCCGACGACAAGGCCTGCGCGCCGCATGTCCGCTACAACCCTTGCAGCTCATTGACCTTTGCTTGTCCCGCCAACGTGCATCCAGCCAATGCACGCCCGCACTATATTGGTCCTGCCCGCAATCAACGTAATCCTCGGCTTGCGCTTGCCGGATATCACTCGATGGAAATTGCTTCGCTGATTGGACTTCTCGACCGGCCGAGTTCTGCGGATGAGTCGCTAAGTGACTGGGGTGTCCGCGATCCGCAGCGAGCCAGGCAGGTGCTGCTCGATCTGGCCGACACAGGTCTCACGCTCGACTTGCTCGCCGCGCTGTGCAAATGCCTCGCTAAACAACTGCCCCGCGAGCCCGATCCCGATCTCGTACTGCACACGTTTCGGCAGTTCCTCTTTGCGAGCCGAAGCCCGCTGGCCTTGGGTTCGCTCTTCGAACGCGATCCGCCGGCGCTTGTACTCCTCCTGCGGGCCTTTTCTCTGGGGCCGCGGTGGCGGGAACTCCTGCTGGCGCATCCCGAAGCCTTCGATTCCTTGCG
>JALORD010000473.1 GCA_025459145.1 Pirellulaceae bacterium
CCTTGGCACGCAGCTCCTCGCCGATGTCGAAATCACCGACGCCTCGTACCCCGATCGCTGGAAGACGCTCGATATCGAACTGCCGCCAGCAGTTGAGTCGCACGACGCCGCGGGCCGATCCACTTGGCTAACCGTGCGTGCCCAATCCAAGAGTGGCGATCACGTCCTGTGGGTTCAGCAGGCGGAGATCGGGCGATAGTCTTGCACGATGTCCAATCCGGCTCCGCATGGGGACAAGGCGCACCTGGGTGAATCGCGTAACGAACTCGCATTCCGGGCCATACCCATCTAGGATGGAACGTTTATAACGTCGAGCCTGTTCGGGACGGCGTTCATGGCTCGCGGCCAGCAACATTCTCGCTCCTTTGTCCGCCCTAAGCTGTTCGCAACCCTGATGTTACGTCGAAACGACACATCGCCGGCGATCACGATCCTGGTAGCGATTGCGCTTCTGGCAAATTGCGTTCGCCCGCAACCGGCCGTGGCGGATGAGGAAATCACCCCCGAGAGTGAAGTGGCTCTCGCCCGGGGGCTCGATTGGCTCGCCCGCAATCAGGGATCCGAGGGTAATTGGGGTTCGAGCGACCTCGGGCTTGTGAGCATGGGGGCCTTGGCGTTCATGTCCGCGGGCCACGCTCCCGGGCGAGGCAAATATGGCGCAGAGCTGAGCAAGGCTCTCGACTACGTTGTCAGCCGGTCGAAACCGTCGGGGCTCTTGAACATCGCCAATCCCCAGCGCGACATGTACAACCACGGGCTGGCGACGTTCGTCCTGGGCCAGGCCCACGGCATCACAACTACCCGCGACCGTAAACTGAACCGCGCGCTCGACAGCGCGCTCAAGCTGATCGCCAATACGCAGTGCGAGGATGGCGGCTGGGACTATGTCGCCCACCGGCAGCGGAATGGGCACGATCTGAGCCTCGCCGTGATGCAGGCCAAGGCGCTTCGCAGCGCCGTCGATACAGGCCTTGAAGTGCCGCCGGAAGTTATCGATCTGGCAATCCGCAGCGTACGCGAGCACTACGCGCCGAAAAACGGCCGGAACTTGCCTGAATCGGAGCAGCAAAAGCTCCCTGGCCAGTTCACCTACAGCAAAGGGGGCGGCGGCGGGACTATCGCCATGGCGGCGGCGGGCGTCGTTTGCCTGCAGGAATTCGGTCAGTACGACGACTGGCGCATTCAGAAAAGCATGGAAGTCGTTTCGGCGTCGATCGATCAGTTGCCGCGCGGCCGCGGCCGCGATGGAACGATGCCCTTTGATGCCTACACGCTCTACTACGTCGGCCAGGCTCTCTATCAGGTGGGGGGCGAGCCGTGGGACCAGGGTTATCCGCGGCTCCGCGATTACCTCGTCGCCTCGCAGGTGTGGGACGACAAGAGCCCCAGCAACAACGGCATGTGGCGGGATCAGGGGCCTCCAGGACGGGGCGGCGGACGCCTTGGGGGTCGCGAGGGAGAACTCTACGGCACGAGCGTCGGGTGTTTCATCCTGGCCATCCCCAATCGCTATCTGCCGATCCTGCAGGAAGGGAAGATCGAGAGCTTCAAGACCTCGCCGTAACCAGCTCCTGCAATCGCTCCTTCGACATTTGAATTTCGACATTCGTCCTTCACACAGCTCCCCGTGGGATTTCTTTCCTTTACCGCCTGGCCGTTTGCCCTCGCCGGAGCCGTATGCGCGCTGGGACCGATTCTGATCCATCTGTTAAATCGGCGGCGGTACAAGGTCGTTGCGTGGGGGGCGATGGACTTTCTCCGCGAGGCGATGCAGCGGAATCGGCGCATCTTGCAGATTCGCGATCTGCTCCTGCTTCTCTTGCGAACGGCGGCGGTGCTCCTGTTTGGCTTGGCCCTGGCACAGCCGTTCTTTGCGACTCGCGAAGAAGCGTTCAACAGCCGTCAGCCGCTGCATGCGGTGATTGTGGTCGACAACAGTCTGAGCATGGCCTACGCCGCACTAGACGGCGATTTGCTGGCAAAAGCCAAGGAGCGGGCGCGCGAACTGATCGACAAGCTTCCGACGGGGAGCAAGATCACCGTACTCCCGGCCTGCGGCGGACGCGACTATGCTCTGGAGCCGTTCGATACCAAAGAGGATGCCCGCGAAGCGCTCGACCGAATCGATATCGTCGATCGCTCGGCTAGTTTGCCGCGGGTGGCGAGCGAAGCGCAGCGAGCATGCGAGGCAGCGCCGGAGCTGGCTCCGCGAATCGTCTTCATCGGCGATCAGCAGCAGTTCAATTGGCGCGACCTGCGGGGCAGCGATCTCGTTGAGAAGCTGCCGGCGATGCAGCTGGTCGACGTGGCCCCCGACGAGTGGGAAAACTCGTGGATCGCCGATCTGCGGGTGCAGGACGGACTGGCCGACATCGAGACACCGGCCACCGTGATCGTCGAAATCGAACATCGCGGCCCCGCGCCGCGTGAGGACGTGCAAGTGACGCTGGCGGTGGGGGAGACGATTCTCGGCCAAAAGACGATCACGCTCGAACCGGGGCTCGGCGCGAAGGAAGTCGACTTCGAAGTGGTGTTTAGCAGTCTGCCGCAATTGCCCGAACCCGAGCGGCCGCTCTTCGTGCCGCTGCGGGCCACGCTAGCGCCCGATCGGCTCACGGCCGACGACGAGCGGGTTCTGGCGGTCCCGGTCGTTGCCTCGCTGCCCGTGGTCTTTGTCGATCAGTTTGGCGCCGAAGGAGAAGACGTCCTGCGGGGACGAATCGGCGAGACCCGCCCGCTACGGCGATTACTCGCGCCGCGCACTAGTCATCGCGACGCGCCGCGACAGCTTATCCAGGTGCGGCATGTCACGCTCGCCGAACTGTCGGAGGAATTGCTGGCCGACGCCCGGCTGGTCGTCATCGCGGGAATCGCCGACCCGGCGGGCCAGGTCCCGCTGCTCCGCGAGTATGTCGAACAAGGGGGCCGGCTCGTCATTGCCGCCGGGGCTTCGTTCGATCCGGCCGCCTGGAATCGGGAGGCGTGGCTCGACGGGGCCGGCATCCTGCCGCTTCCCTTGTCCGCTGAGCCGCTGGGTGAAGTTCCTGAAGCGGCGAGCGACGCGCTCGATGTCTTTCAACTCTCGTTCGAAAGCCTGGCCGGTGAAGACTACTTCCGCCTGGCGGGGGTTGGCGAAGCGGAATTGCGTGATCTCTTTGCCGAGCCTTTCTTCTTCAAGGCCGTGGCTATCGAAGAAGGTCGCGATGTACTCGATCGGCTGCAGGCTGCCGACCTTACGCGATTGGAGGAGTCGGCTCGGGGCGCGGAAACTCTGGCTGCTCGTCGGGCGGAATTGGCGTCTCGCCGCGATCGGGGCAGCCAGAGTTCGGCTGAACTGGCTCAACTCGCTGCCGACGAGCAGTCGCTTCGCAGCAAGTCGCCCCAGTGGCTCACCTGGAGCGGACCGACGGCCGCCATTCTCGACGCGGAATCCATTGCCGCAACGAGCACCCCTGCAGCCGAGCGCCAGAGACCGCTCGAAGAGCAGGCCCTGGCCCAGCAGCCTCGCGTCCTGGCGCGGTTCGAGCGCGAGGGGCAGCCCCCCTTTCTGGTCTCCCGATCGGTCGGAAGGGGCGAAGTGATCTTTGCCGCCAGCGGCCTGGCCTCGTCCTGGAGTACGCTCGGCTCGACGCACGCGATTGTCGCGTTCGACCGCATTCTGCGCAGCCAGCTGGAGCGGACATTGCCACAGCGGAATCTGTCGCCCCGCGAGCGATTCTCGCTGCCGCTCCCCGTCGACGAGCCCCATTTGACCGTGTCGCTGGCCCGCCCCGGACAGAGCGCGGCCGAAGAGCCGCTCGACATCGGGTATCTGGGAGATTCTCTCGCGACCAGTCCCCAGCGGGGCGTCACACTGACGAACCTGCTGTCGCGCGGCGTCTATCGCGTCGTGGCGAGCCGTGGGAGCGCTGAATCCGGCACAGAGCCGACGACGACGACGCTCTGGGAAGTGCCGCTGGCGATCGGCGGCGAGGCAGACGAGTCGGATCTGGCCCCCCTGCGGCGTGAGGATCGGGAAGCTATTGCCGCGAGCGGCCAACTCCGCTGGATTGGCCCGGCGGACGAAATCGGACTGACGGGCACTGCGATTCACGCTCAGACCTCGTGGTGGTGGCTCGCGCTATTGGTTCTCACCGTGCTGCTGGGCGAAATGGCGATCCTGGCGTGGCCG
>JALORD010000085.1 GCA_025459145.1 Pirellulaceae bacterium
CGTCGCGACGAAGATATCGCCGTCGCCGACGAACTGGACGCTGGTCACTTCCTTGTTGAATTGATTCTGTATCGTGCGCAGCTGGTCGCCGGTCTGCGTATCCCAGACTTTGACGACCATGTCGGCTCCGCACGAAACTAGCATTCGCCCGTCGGCTCGCCAGCTGATGCCCAGGACGTGATGCGTGTGCCCTTCGAACGAGCGGACGAACTTGCCGTCGGCCACATTCCAGATCTTCACGAACCGGTCGGCGGCGCAGCTCGCCAGTTGCTGCCCATCGGGTGAGAATCGCACGGCGTTCACGGTGTCGCTATGGGGCTCCTCAATCGCCCGGACGAGCGAACCGGTTTCGACGTCGTAAATCCGCACCTCCCCGCTCCGCGACGGCTCGCCGCCGCCCACGGCCAGCAGCTTGCCGTCCGGGCTGAAGTCGAGAGCCGTCACGCGGTCGACCAGTTCGGTCGCCATGTCGGGCGAACCGATCGTCCGCGCGAGTTGCCAATCGGTCGAGCCGAGGTCCCACACCTGGCCCGCACCGCCGGCTGAGAGCGCCACGAGTGCCCGATCGGCGAGAAACGCGACCTGCTTAAGCGGCGCGCCGCTGGCCGGCAGCACATCGAGCGGAGCGCCGGTCTGGCCGTCGTACGTGTGCACACTCTGATCTTCGCCGACGAGCGCGATTACGCTGCCATCGGGGCTGAACGCGGCCGCCGCGAACGGCTTTTCGCTCTCGCCCGCGCTCGTCGCGGCGGTTTTGGCCGCTTCGTCCCGTTGCTGGGCGGCAGCTTCGCGCTCTTTGACGATCGCCTCAAAGCCGGGAATCGCCTCGGTCGCTTTCTTCACCGACTCGGCGGCCCGTTCGACGCTCCGCTGGGCGGTTTGCATGGTCCGCTCGGCAGCCGTCCGCTCGTCAATCGCCTTCTGATAGTTCGGGGCGATCTGCTTCACTTTCTGATCGGCCTGGTTCATCGCATTTTGGGCATCGGTGGCTGCTTTATCGGCGGCCTGCTTTTCGGTCTCCGCCGTCTTGCGGGCGGTCTCGGCATCGGTGAAAGCCTTCTCGGCGGCTACTTTCGCCTCGTCGGCTGTCTTCTGAGCCGCGGCCTTGTCTTGCGACACCTTCTCGGCAGCAGCGACGGCGTCCTTCAGCCCCTGATTCTCGGCATCACCCGCCAGGGCGGCCTGGGCTGCGGTGAGCGCGTCGGCAGCCGCTTTTGCGGCGTTCGCGGCGTCTGCCGCCCCCTTCACCGCCGCGTCTTTGTCGGTTGCGGCCTTCTTCAGGGCTTCATCGGCCTGAGCCAGCGCGGTTTCCTTGGCCTTTTTGTCCTCGTCGGCTTTGGTCTTGGCGGTAGTCGCCTCGGCCAGCGCCTTGTCGGCCGCTTCCTTCTCTTCGGTGGCCTTCTTAGCCGCTTCGTCCTTGGGCTTGAACTCTTCCTGGGCCTTGGTCAAAGCTTCCTTCGACTTTTTCTCGTTCTCTTCTTCGGCGGTTTTCCGTTTGTTGGCCTCTTCGAGGTCCTTCTTCGTCAGCTCGACGTGCTTCTTCGCCAGATTTGCGCCCCGCGTCGCTTCGGCGGCGACGAGTCCCGCACGGAAGTTTCCCTTCATCTGCACGATCTCGGAGCCGTTTTCAGCATTCCACAGCTTGGCCACATTGGTGCTGCCCGCGGAGACAATACGTTTGCCGTCGGCGCTCGCGGCGACGCTGCTCACCGGGGCGCCGTGGCCGAACTGCCGCTCAATGTTGCCGCTGGTGATATCCACAAGGCGCACATTGCCGTCCTGACAGCCGGTGAGCACTTTACTCGGCGCACCTGGGAAACCGACGACGGCGAGAATCGGCCCGCCGTGATTGCCGATTTCCTTGACGGGTTTCGCCGGCTCGGCCCCTTCGGCCGGTGCGGCGGTCGGAATCGCCCAGATGCGAAGCTGATTGTCGCCGCCCGCGGTGGCGACCTGTGAACCATCGCCGACGATCGCGACACTGTTCACCGCGGCAGGCGTTTCGACGCTCGCGACGAGCGCCCGATCGCCCACATTCCAGACGCGGAAAGACTTGTCATGTGAACCGCTGATGAGCCGCGCGCCATCGGTGGTAAAGGCGACTCCCGCCGCCGGGGCAGTATGTCCTTCGAGTGTGGCCACTGTCTGACCGCTCGCCACATCGACGAGCTTGATCTTGCCGCTCTCTTGGCCCACTGCGGCCAGTTTTTTATCGGGCGAAATGGCGGTTCCAAGCGCGGGGCCTTCGAGTCCCGCCAGATCGAGCCGTTTGCCCGCGGCGGGCTGCTTCCAGAGCTTTACGGTGCGGAAACCGCCCGAGGCGAGCCACTGGCCGCCGGGGCTGAACGCCAGCGACTGGATCAGGTCGAGATCGGCCACGCCGGGCTGCTTGTAAATGCCCCGCTCGATGAGCGAAGGATCAGTCAGGCGGCCCAGCTCGCGGCGGCTCGGCACATGGTACATGAAAATCTGATTCGCCCGGCTGGCGGCGGCGTACTGTCCGTCCGGCGTCACGGCCACGGCATAGATGGGATTGATCCCCGGTGGCAGCGGCTGCCAGGTGATCGCCTGCGACGCCGACGAGACGTCCCCCTTGGCTCCTTGATCGATCCACAGTTTGAGCAGCCCGAGTTCCTCGGACGTGAGGTTCTTCGCCTTCACGTCGTTATCGGGCGGGGGCATATGCGGTTCCTTCTGCAAAGCCGCGAGTGCGAGCAACAGGCTCTCACCGCTTTTGCCGGCGACGACAGCCGGTCCAGTGCTTCCCCCTTTGAGAATCGCCTGAGGCGATTCGAGGACCAGATCGCTCTGAGCCTCGGTCGCACTATGGCACGCCAGGCAATTCCGCCGAAAGATCGGCAGGATTTCCTTCTCGAAATCGACATCCCCCTCGTGCTTGATTTCGGCGATTGGAATCGGTTCGGCATGGACCGCTGCCGGCCCGAGACAGGCGAGCGAGGCCACGGCGAAGAGCAGGGGGTGACGAAGCGACATCTCGGCGGTCCTCGGAAGGAGGTGGCTATGTTTGGTGGGCGAAGCAGCACGCGTTCGATCAAGCCGCTTCGATTCTGACAGAGAAATTACAACTACTCTTTGGCTTCGATCTTGATCGTGACGGGCACGGTCGTTTCGACCTGGACGTTGTTAAACTTGCCCCGGCAGCGAACCGTGCAGGCGTGTTCGCCCGGCTGAGCATCGGCAGCTACGGCCACTTCCAGCTTTGCCTCGGTCTGATCCTTCGGCAGGTTTGACTTCTGGGCCGGAAGTCCTTTGACCCCCTGCGGCGGTTCCAGCGAAATCTCGACATCCTCGGCAAAGCCAAACAGCCGCGCGAGCTTGACCGGCAACTCCAGCTTCTCGCCCTGTTTCACAGCCGCTTCGGGACTCGTGGCCGACAGCTGGAACGGATGCGGATGGATCTTGAGCTTGATGGGGGTCGATACCAGGGCGAAGTTGACATCCTTGGGCTGATTTGCCTGCTTGACTTGGTTCACCTTCTGGTCGATCTGCTGCTTGCGGGCATTCGCCTGTTTGACCTTTTCCTCGGCGGCCTTGGCAGCGGCTTCAGCGCTCGCGCGGGCTTCCTCGGCGGTCTTCGCGGCGGCCTGGGCGTCGACCAGGGCTTTGTCAGCCGCGGCGAGGGCTTCTTCGGCGGCTTTCTGCGCCGCGGCCGCTTCGCTGGCGGCCGTTTCGGCGGCGCGGGCCGCATCGGCAAGCGCCGAGTTCTCGGTTTCCTTCGCGGCGGCTTCTTTCGCTTTGGCCAGTGCCTCGGCCGCTACAGCCGCGGCGTCGGCCTTCGCTTTGGCGGCGGCGGCCGCTTCGTTTTTCTTCTGTTCGGCGGACTTTGCAGCGGCCGCGGCGTCTTGAGCCGCTTTGGCGGCGGCATCCTTGGCCGTCGTGGCTGTTTTCTGCGCCTCGGTGAGCTGAGCGATCATGTCGGTGATTTGCTTCTGCTCGGCTTCGACCGCGGGGATGGCATCCGGATTGCGGACGTACTTGCGCTTGGTGTCGCCCCGCATGTAGAACGTGTACGTGCCCGGTTTGACGTTCTGCTGGTTCAGCACAAGCTCGAACTTGCCGCTGGTTGCATCGCCGTTCAGGTCGACATCTTTCGGCTTGATCTGATTCGGCAGGCCGTCAGCCACGAGTTTCACGTTCTCCTTGAACTCACGGCGCGTGAGCGAGATCGGAATTTCGACGTTGCCGCCGAGCGACGTTTCCCAAACTTTGTCCTCGCCGATCTGCACAAATGCGGGCTCGATGTCTTTATCAATGACACCGAGGACCAGCGTCTTCGTCAGACGGAAGTCGGGCGGGGTTTGCTGCTTGTTCTGCGTCCCCCACACGACCACTGCGTAGCGGGCCTCGCGCGTCACCTCGCGGTCGCCGATCTTGCCGGTGGCAAGGACGCGAATCGGTCCCGACCAGCCGGCGGCACCCTCGGCGGCCGAGATGACAAGCGCCGCAGTGTCGACGCTGCCGGCCAGCACCGCACCTGGGCAGGTCACCCCCTCGGGCAATCCTTCGACCCGCAGGGTTACCTCGCCATCGAATTCGTCGCGACGCTGCAGCACGGCCGCGAGCACGGTGGCTCCTCCTTTGCGAACGGACAGCGCATCGAGATTCGTCCGGTTCTGATCGCGCTGCCCTGCGGAGGGACGGTCGGGATAGACGAGCACACGGAAGTCGGGCGTGGCGGGCCGAATCGCCAGGCGGTACAAGCTCGCCGGATCGCTTCGGCTTTCGCCGAACTGATCGCGGAGAAAGACGCGATACGTTCCGTCCTCCGGCACCGTGAACTTGAGCGACGGATCGTCGGTCGAGGTGTCGAAGTCGCGGCCGATGTTACCTTGCCGATCCTGTGGATCGTCGGCCTGGGCCACTTCAGTCTGCTGCTCGACTCCCTGGTCGTTCTTCGTCACGCGGTAGACAGTCAGCGCCGGGTCGCACTCCGCGCCAAGCTGATGCGAGAGACATTCGATCCAGTACACTTCCCCCTTCTTGGCTTCGAACTGAAACCAATCGGCGTCGCGTGCGGGATAAAACTGTCCGGCAATCTCGCAAGGGATCGTGACCTTGGTCGCGGTGGCCGGCTCGCCGTTCGGTTCCTGCTCGATCGTGACCGGGGCTTTCGCGTAGTACACGGGTAGCGGCTGATTCGGGCAGGCCGGGTGGACGTACTCGATCGCGTCCTGCCACGCGCGGCGCAGCCGGCCGAGGGCCGAGAACTCCAGTCCCGCCTGGTGCGGCTCGTCACCCGGCAAGGCGATCTCGATGGGAAGCTTTACGAGCGGAACGCCATCGCGAAGGACTCCTTCGGCGGGCGTCCCACCGGGCAGGTTACGCCCGTACAGCGTGAACTGCCCCGTCGTGCCGGCGATGCCGCTCGGCGGAAAGACAAACTCAACGAGCGGCGCGGGGCTCACGGTCAGGCGGTAGAAGTGTTCGGCTCCGCCACCGTAGACCATGTCGAACAGCTTGAGGACATAATCTCCTTCGGCCGGCGCGGTCAGGTCGAGCACCGGGTCGACGCCCACGGTGTCGCGAACGCGGGCCAGTTCGCGGCCGCCGGCATCGAGCACGACTAGCGTCGCATCGAGCCGCGAATCGATCCGCGCCGCCTGGCAATCGACGAGCACCCGCTCTCCCTGCTTCAGGTGCAGCTTCAGGTACTCATAGGTATTTGCATCGACCCGGCCGTTGACCGTCGTATTGGACGCGAGCGGAATCGCCTTGTCGGGACTCGTGTTGCCGCCGGCATCGACCGCTTCCTCGAGCGTGCCGACGACAAACCGCCGCGGATTCGACGTGCCAAACCGGCCCACGGCGACGGCTTCGTAGATCCCCGCGGGGACATCGGCCGCGATCGTTACGACGAACTCGTTTGGCACCGGCTTGGCGGCCGGTTCGAACTCGGTCGGCTCGGCCATTTTAGCCGCCGCGGTGATCCCGGGGTGATTAAACAGTAGCCGCTCGACGTCTTCGAGGTCGTTGCCGCCGAGCGTGACATTCACCGTTGCTCCCGCCTTGCCGCCCGGCGGGAAGACGCTCGTGAGTTGCGTGGTCGGCAACTGAGCCGTAGCCGCAGTGATGGGCAGCAACACAGCCGCAATCGCCAGAAAATGCTGCGCAAATTGCCACACCGGACGCCGACGGCAAAGGGTCATAGGACCACTCCAGGAACGGGGGAGAGTGTGTGTCAGGTGGGAATCAGTACGGCTGCCCGGGCCGTGGTGGTAGGTGGGACCGACTCCTTCAGTTTGCTTCGAAGGAGTCAGCTGGGCAAATGCTGCGATGGAAGCGGGAACCAGTCGTCGCGTTCGCGACGGCTGGAAGCCGCCGCTACATGCGACTGGCTAATGGTTGAACAGGAATTCCTTGGTGTTCACCAGAGCCCACACAATATCTTCATAGGCCCGCTTGGGGTCCTGCTCGTTCTTGTTAATGTGGGCCAAGGCGATTGTCATTTCGTCCGGAGCCGGGGGACGCGAAAACGCCAGCAGGTACAGTTGCCGGATCTTCACCTCGTGCGGCCGCGCCTGGTCGGCGGCGAGTTGTGCCGCCTGGCCGCTGCCGCTGGTCAGCTTCCCCTGAATCTCGGCCGAGTTGAGCAGATGCAGGCTTTGGGCCAGGTTCGCTTCGCTCGACCGCTCGCATTCGCAGGCGCTGCTCGATTCCGGCCGGCCAAAGACCGTGAGGAAGTACGAGTTGAAGCCGTTGTCGGGCAACTGCACCGCCCGCGTGCCGACGGGAATGCCGCCGAAGCTGGTCTGCGTGCCGGTGACCTGATCGATCGCGTCGAGCAGCACCTCGGCGTTCAGCCGCTTCGGGTAGTATCGCGAGAAGTTTTGCTTGTCGTCCTGATTCCAGTCGTTCGGCTCCGCCGACAATTGGTAAGTCGTCGACGTGACGATCGTCCGGCAGAGGTGCTTAAGGTCGAAGCCGCTGTCGACGAAGTCCTTCGCCAGGGCGTCGAGCAGTTCAGGATTGCTCGCGGGATTAGTCACCCGCATATCGTCTTCGGGATCGACGAGCCCGCGACCGAAGAAGTGCTTCCAATAGCGGTTTACGAGCGACCGAGCGAAGAACGGGTTGTCCTTGGCAGACATCCAGTCGGCCAGAGCATGCCGCGGGTCGTCCGACGGAGCGATCTCATTTGCCGGGACGCCGAGTCCCGTCGGTTTCACCCCTTGTCCGGTCTTGGGATTCTGGGCCGAGGCGACGCCCGGACGATGGTAGATACGTTCCTGATTCTGCACCGGGCTCCGCTTCCGGCCGACCTGGGCAAAAAACGCCGCTACACCGTAGTAGTCCTGCTGGCTCCACTTCTCGAACGGATGGTGGTGGCAGCGGGCACACTGAATGCGCAGTCCAAGGAAGAGCTGTGCGGTGTCTTCCACCTGGGCCGATTGATCCTTCACTTCACGGTACCAGGCGACGGGCGGGTTCAGCTCCGGCGTCCCCGTCGCAGTGACAATCTCGCGGACAAACTGATCGTACGGCTTGTTCTCGTAGAGGCTTTGCCGAATCCATTCGTGAAACGCAAACGTCGCCGGCTTTTCCGAATCTTGCCGCCGCTTGTTTCGCAGGATCGCACTCCACTTGTTGGCGAAGTAGTCCGCGTAGTCGGTGCTGTCGAGGAGCCGGGCGACGACCGATTCCCGTTTGGTCGACGACTCATCGGCCAGGAACTGCTCGGTTTCTTCGAGCGTCGGAAGCCGACCTGCCAGATCGACCGTTACGCGGCGAAGGAATGTGGCGTCATCGGCTGTGCTCGAAGACGGCAGGCCGAGCGCCGTGAGTTTCTTGAAGACCAGTTCGTCGACAAAATTTCGTGCGGGAGGCAGGTTGTCGGTCGCGACGCCAAGCGGAATCGTCGCCCGAAAAACCCCCACATGCCCCTGATAACGGGCCATGACGGCGACGCTGCCTGTCAACTGCGCCGTCGTGACGAGGCCGCTCACGCTGACTTCGGCCATTTCCGTATCGTTGCTGTCGAAGCTGGTCGTACGGGTGACGTCTTCCGACGAACCGTCGCTGTAGTGAGCGACGACGACGATCTGCTGCGTCCCCTCGCGCTGCATCAGCCGCTCAGTGGGGAGCACTTCAATATGCGTCACGACGGGATCGGACTCGCTGCCGTAGGGCATTCCCTGCTCGATCCATCGCTTGAGCAGTCGATACGCGGGGGAGTCGAACTCGATTCGCTGTCCGCCACCGTGCGGCAAGCGGGCCGCCGCTTTGAGCAGGAGCAGGCTCTGGTCGGGAGCCGCGGGAAACAGCCGCCGTCCGCGCCCTTCCTTCACCAGGTATTCGTAGTCTTCCTTGGGCTCAAACCCGAGGAGCGAGAGGCGAAAGCCGTTCTGGCCGCCGGATTTGCCGTGGCAGCCGCCGCCGTTGCAGCTGTACTTGGTGAAGACTGGCGTGATCTGGTTGGCAAAGTTGATCGGCAGGTCGTGGACCAGATTGGTCACCTTCACCCGGAGGTTCGTCTCGATCCCTTCGGCGGCGACCACGCGAATCGTTGCCTCCCCCTCGGCGATCGGCGTTATGAGGCCGGTTGAATCCACTTGGACAATCCCGGCGGGGGATGCCTCATAGGTGCTGGTTCGGGTCAGGTCGCGGTTCTGCCCCGAAGAATACTCACCCGAGACGACGATTTGCTGGGCGCTGTCTCGGCCCGAGATGGTCACTAGACCGTCTTTTTCGCGGCCTGTTTCGGCTCGCACGGATTGCAATTGGCCCGGATCTCCCAAGCCCGGTGCGACCGGTTTGGCGGGGGCGTCGTCGGCACAGAGCGAGCCGACGAACGTGATTCCGATTGAGGTGAATACTGCGGCCAGGAGGAGGGCCGCACGGGGAAGCTCTAGACGCATGGCTGGTTCCTTCGCGAACGTTCGAGCGGGCGGGGCACGTCAATGTGCATTCAGGCAGGACCGACTCGCTGATTATCATGCCCCCCTCGACCGAATGCAAGCAAACATCCCCATTTGTTGATCGGTTCATTGGCTCGATAGTTGATCGATCGAGCAAGTGCGCGGTGCGCTAATCACCGCCCATCGCGGCAGCGCTCCCAATCGCGTCGCCAGTAATGCTGGCAAACGGGGCTGCTGTCGCGGAGTCCGCTTTCTTGAATCGTTTCTTGCAGTCCCGCCCCGCAGGGTTTCGCCAATCGGAACGCTCGGCTGCCAGTCTGGTAAGGTTTTCACGCCTTTGTAAACGAATGCACGCCGCGTCTAGCAGCTAGCGACTCCTGTCCATTCGGCAGAAACGGTTGCTGGACAACGACTTGGAGCACAGCGGCCAGTTCGAGCACACATTTGGCACAGCTCATGCATCTACGACCTCGCATTGCCAAGTCCCCTGAGGATCCGAACGAACAAAGGAGTGTGTCATGCTGGTTCTCACCCGGAAACTGCAGCAGCAGATCAAAATCGGCAACGAGATCACCGTCACCATCTTGCGAGTCAAAGGCCAGACGGTCCGCGTCGGCATCGAAGCCCCCCGCAACATGCGGGTGGTGCGCGGCGAGCTGCCCCCGAAGTCTGCCGCGGCATTGACGGAAGAAGGAACAGCCGCGGATGCCCTGCACGACGACGTGCCCGAGGTCGAAGAGCTCGCCTTCGTCATCACGGGGGATGACTTCAGCTTGGAGTCCGAGCAGCAATCGGCGGACGAACAATTTTCGCAGGAGCTCGTCGCCGTGCGTGCGCCCGTGAACGGCTACATCGCCTCTGCCAGCAACAACAAAGAAGTGGACTCCACACGGAAGGCTAGTCCCGCATCGGCTGGGGGCAACCATCCTGCCAAAGCTCCGCGGCTGCCGCAGCGCAAGCGATTCAATCGGACCGACAATCCGCCCCTTCGCGTGGCGATGCAGTCGCTGTCGACCGCAATGGCGAAGTAGTGGTTCGCCCGCGCGGAGATTCCGCAATGCGGGCCAATTGTCGAAACATGATACACACGGAAAACGACCACAATCGTTCCTTGCTCGACTCCATGAAAAAGACTTTGTTTCTGGGCCCTTGCCGCTCTATGCTGGTGCTCGTCGCCGATACGTTCGTGCCGGCGTACGGGAGCAGGAAACCAGGGTGCGGACATGCGTTCTTCGGCAAGACTCTGCCGACAGGCGATCGCCGGCGTTCTCTGCGGGCTTAGCACGGCCTGCGCGGTGGGAGCGGAAGCTCCCAATTTCGAGCGGCACGTTGCCCCGCTGCTGGTTGACCGCTGCCTGACCTGTCATCAGCCGACAAAGAGAAGCGGCGAGCTCGATCTGTCGACGCGCACGGGACTGCTCGCCGGAGGCGAACTGGGACCCGCGATCGACCTCGCACATCCCGCCGCGAGTGTTCTCATCGAGCGAACCGTGGCCGGCGAAATGCCGCCCCCCGAGCACAAGGAATTTCCGAGGCTGTCGGCCGCCGAGGTCAACGTGCTGCGCGACTGGATTGCGGCCGGCGCGCCGTGGCCTGAGGAGCGCGTCCTGGGCGTTCACGAAAAGTCGGTCGATCTGGCCTCCGCCCGCTCGTTCTGGTCGTTTCGCCCGGTCGAGCGCCCTGCGCTTCCGCCGTCGGGTGCAGACTCCGCCCGCGCCGCGACGCCGGTGGATGCCTTCGTGATCGCTGCGCAAGTGGCAGCGGGAATTGGTCTGTCACCCGCTGCGGAGCGGCGTGATCTGGTGCGCCGGCTGTCGCTCGATCTCCGCGGTCTGCCTCCTTCGATTGAGGAACAAGAGGCGTTCCTGACGGATTCGTCGCCCGACGCTTACGAACGGCTGGTCGATCGCTGGCTGGCCGATCCTGCTCATGGCGAGCGATGGGCCCGGTACTGGCTTGATCTCGTGCGGTATGCCGACTCGAACGGCTACGAGCGGGACGGAGCGAAGCCCAGCGTCTGGCGGTATCGCGACTATGTGATCGCGGCGCTCAATGGCGATAAGCCTTATGACCAGTTCGTTGTCGAGCAGATCGCGGGGGATGAGCTACCCGACGCGAGCGGCGAATCGCTGATTGCCACGGGTTTTCATGCCCTGGGAACCTGGCAGGACGAGGTCGATCCGCTCGAAGCGCCTCAGTACCGTGCCGATGAGCTCGATGACATGGTCCGCACCACCTCGCAGGCGTTCCTGGGAATCACACTCGGTTGCGCCCGCTGCCACAACCACAAGTTCGACCCGCTGACGATGGTCGACTATTACAGCCTGGTGGCGATTCTGGCGCCGCTGAAGCGGCCCAACGAAGGTCGGACCGATCGCGACCTGCCGCTAGGCACACCCGAACAGATCGTGTCCCTGGCCAAGCGAGACACGGCGATCGCCCGCGTCGAAGCCGCGAAGAAGATGCTGTCGGGCGAGAACACACCGGAGAATGAATCCAGGCGTGCCCAACTCGATGCAGAAATCTCACGGCTGCGTGAGGCGACGCCTGACTTGCCGCGGGTCTATCGCTGCGTCGAAGACAGTGCCCACGCTCCCACCACGCATCTGCTCCTCTCGGGTCGGGCGAGCAATCCAGGCCCGGTGATGCAGCCCCGCGTTCCGGCGGTACTCGCGACGGTGCAGCCCGAATTTCCGGACGCGGCCGCGCAATCGGCCGCACAGTCGAGCGCACCGTCCCGAGCGCCGAGCAGCACGCTCCGCCGCCTGACACTCGCCCGCTGGATCGCCAGCACGGAAAATCCGCTCACGGCCCGCGTAATCGTCAACCGCGTCTGGCAGCATCATTTTGGCGCGGGGATCGTCGCCACGCCAAGCGACTTCGGAGCGATGGGAGCACGACCCACGCATCCAGAACTGCTCGACTGGCTGGCCGATTTTCTCGTGCACGACGCCCGGTGGTCGCTGAAAAAACTGCATCGCGTCATTGTGATGAGCGAGGCGTATCGCCAGTCGAGCAGTGGGGACAGAGGACAGGGAGCCGGGGAATCGGGACTGGAATCAATATCCCCTAGTCCCCTGCCTCTAGGCTCCAGCCCCTCTGCTGTCGATCCTGATAATAAGCTCCTGTGGCACTTCCCCTATCGGCGGCTCGATGCCGAGGCGATTCGCGACTCAATGCTCGCCGCGGCGGGGAATCTCGAGCGGCAGCTTTACGGCCCCGCAGTTTATCTGCCGATTCAGCAAGCGGCGATCGAGGCCCACACCGACAAGCAGGCCGCCTGGCAGGCCGGGACCGAACCCGACATCAACCGCCGCACGGTCTATGCCTACGTGAAGCGGACGCTGCTAGTGCCGATGCTCGAATCGTTCGATTTTTGCGATACGACCAACAGCACCGATCGCCGGGCAATCACCAGCATTGCCCCGCAGGCCCTGACGCTCTTCAACGGCCAGTTCGTCAATCGACAAGCGGAAGTGTTCGCGGCACGCCTCAGGCGCGAAGCGGGGGACGACCCGACCCGGCAAATCGACCTCGCGTTTCGGCTCGCGCTCAGCCGACAGCCGACCTCACGCGAGGCGGATTCGCTCGCGGCGTTCCTCGAAGCCGAAACGCCCACCCTGGGCGAGCAAGCGCTCGTACAGGTCTGCCGCGTGATTTTGAATCTGAACGAGTTCGTCTATCCCAACTGACTGCTACTCGACACCATGTCCGCTCCTCGCGAATCCTCCTGGCTGCCGAATTTGACTCCCTGCGGGCGCACCCGCCGCGAGGCGCTGTGGCAACTCGGCGGCGGCTTTGCGTCGCTCGCGCTCGTCGATCTTCTCAGCCGCGACGGGTTTTTTACGCAATCCTGCCTCGCCGCCGAGCCGACCCTACGAACTACGGATAGCGGAGAACGGACCACGACAGCACCTCACCACGCGGCGAAAGCCAAACACTGCATCTTCCTCTTCATGAACGGCGCTCCGAGCCAGGTCGACACGTTCGACCCGAAGCCGACGCTCGCCAAATACGACGGACAGCCTTATCGCGGCAAGGTGAAGGTCGGCTCGAACGACCGGCCAGTCGGCTATTTGATGGCGAGCCCCTTCGAGTTCCGGGAGCGCGGCGATTCCGGCCTCCCGATCAGCGATTTGTTTCCGCATACGTCGCAGCACGCCGATGACTTGTGCGTCCTGCGGGCGATGTATACCGACACAGCGGCCCATTCGTCGGGCTGTTTGCAGCTCAACACCGGCAGCCCGCTCACCGGCCGGCCGAGCCTCGGATCGTGGCTCAGCTATGGCCTGGGCTCGCTCAACGACGACCTGCCGAGTTACGTCGTGATGACCGATCCCCGGGGCGGGCCGATCGGCGGTGCGCCGAACTGGGGCGCGGGGTACATGCCGGCTCGCTACCAGGGAACGCTCTTCCGCAGCGGGGCCTCTCCGCTACTCGATTTGGCCACGCCTGCCGGCGTTTCTCCGCGTACTCAGCGGAAGTCGCTCGATCTATTGCAGGAACTCAACGGACAGCACGCAGCGGCGCACCCCGAAGAGTCGGAACTCTCGGCCCGCATCATGGCCTACGAGCTCGCTTACCGAATGCAGACCACGGCGGCCGAAGTGGTCGACCTGGGGACCGAAGACGCCCAGACGCTCGAAATGTACGGGCTCAACGACGAGCGCACCGCCGACTTCGGCCGCAAGTGCCTGACGGCTCGCCGGCTGATCGAGCGGGGCGTCCGCTTCATCCAGCTGTACTCCGGCGGCGGCCACATCGAGGCGACCTGGGATGGCCATAACGACTGCATCACGAACCACAAGACCCATGCCGGCGAGACTGATCAGCCGATCGCGGCGCTGATCACCGACCTCAAACGCCGTGGTCTGTGGGACGAGACGCTGCTGGTTTGGGGGGGCGAATTCGGCCGCACGCCGACAAGCGAGGGAGTTGGCAAACCGGGCCGCGACCACAACTGGCTCGGCTTCAGCATGTGGCTGGCCGGGGCGGGCGTCCGGGGAGGACAAGCCATTGGCGCGACCGACGAACTGGGCTTCGAAGGAGTCGAGGACCGCTGCCACGTCAGCGATCTGCACGCCACAATCCTGCACCTCCTGGGCTTCGACCATCGCCGCCTGACGTATTTTTATAACGGCCTTGACCAACGCCTTACCGGCGTAGAGGACCA
>JALORD010000086.1 GCA_025459145.1 Pirellulaceae bacterium
ACGGGACGGTTCGTGGGGATGAGCACGTTTGGAGCCAGTGCCCCCGCGAATGTGCTCTATAAGCATTTTGGCATTACCCCGGAGAATGTAACGGCACAGGTGAAGAACGCCCTGGCCAGTTAGAACGCAAGGCAGGGAACCCGCCGAAATAGCCAGGCTAAGGGCGTGAATCTTCCACTTCCTCTTGCGATGGGTTCGCGAGTCGTGGCAAGATAGTCGCCTCATCCAACCGCGCGGCATTCGCTGGGCGGTTTGCTACTTTGGCACAGGTTCCTGTATGGCTCCTCTCTCCCAGCACCCGGGCGCCACTCCGCCTGCGTCGCCCAGCCGCGGCCGACCGTCGGCCAGTTTCCGATTCAATTTGCGAGAACTGCTCCTGGTAACGGCGCTCGTAGCCGTTATGTTCGCTTGGTGGCGAGATCACCGCGAGCAAGTGAATCGGCAGCAAGTATTCCAGCAGCAGATCCATCGACTCAATAAGAACCGAATTCACACTTCGCGAGTCCTGATTCCCCTGTCCATGGCTCCAGGTATGGACGGCGAGACCTACCACGAGGAGTATTTGCCCGGCGGAATGCCGCCCGCAGCGGAATACTTTGCCAGTACTAGCACAGCGGAACCACGAGCGAGCGGCCCGGACGTCGCCCCCGCTCCTCAGGCCAACGTGCCGGAATTGGTGGAAGCCATCTGCCACGGGACGGATGCTGACTTTCAGCGTCTACTGGCCAGGCAGAGCACGGCGCTCGATGCACCGTCATTCGACATGCTTTTGCCGTGGCTCAACGACTCGCGCCCGCTCGTCCGGCAGCGGACACTGGTCGCCTTGAACTGCACGCGTCAGTATCCCGAACGTGCGATCCCTGCCATGATTCCACTGCTCGCGGATCCCGATCTGAAAACAGCCCAGGCGGCCATTGAAGCGATCGCGGGCTATGCTCACTTCGCGACCGAGGCCATGCCAGACTTGGTGGCGATCATGGAGCAAGACGATTCACCGCTCGCGGTGCATGCCGCGCTGGCGGTGCATCAGGTCGACTACCGGCGCGATATCGGCCCCCGTCTGGCGCAGTTGCTGTCGAGCCCGCACGATTTCGTTCGCGCCCGAGTGATCCGAGAGCTCGACCAACACGCCGAGCGGGATGACGTTGAAGCGGCGCTGGTTGCCGCCTATGGGCGAGAATCCAATCACGCGCTCAAGCTGGCCCTGCTCGACGCTCTGAACGACCTTGATCGGTAACTCATCGCGTCGAAAATCTCGCCTACCGCGGCGGCCATCGCAGACGGGCCACCTGAAACCGGCTGGCCGACTGCTCGCGCTCTCGATTGCGATGGGTCGGATCTTGGTCATCGAGCCAGACGAGTTGGCTCGGGTGGTAATCAATGATTTGCAGAATTTCCCATTGCGGCCGAACCCGCTGCCATGCGGCCTGATACGCTGGTTCGGCAAGGACGTGGGGCCCCACGACAAGCCATGTTTCGATAGGCTCGCCGCTTTTGCTGGCCGGCTGGCGAGGAATATATTCCAGCGGCGAGACAATCGGCTCTCCCGCCGCCAACAGTTGAAATAATAGTGCCGGCTCGCCGTAAACATAGATGGCCCGCAGGTTGTCGCCCGGACGAATCGCGCGGATCTGGCGGGCGATGGATTCGAGTGCCCGTCGATCGCGTCCGGGCAAACTGCCTGGGACGTCATCCAGCGGCAATAAAATAGCGGCTACGACACTTGCAACGAACACTGCAGTCGGCGACCAACCGATGAACCGACGATGCACTGGACTGGCTGCTCGTTTGCACGCTGGTTCCACGGATATGATGCGCGCGATAAAGAACGCCGTCCCGATCCAAGATGCGGCGAGCCAGGGAAGTACCAGTCGCGGATACGGCCAATAGCACGGGGTTGCCAGGGCGAGACTGCACCACCAGACACTCAGCAGCACCAGACCAGGGAGCGATCGCTCGCGCTCGGCTGGCGATATTTGAGAATTCGCCCCGAGCGCCCAGAATCCCAGGACAATTCCCAAGGCCCCTCCGACGATGCTGGTGACGAACAGCGAGGCGTATCCCGCCGCCACCAGCCATCCGAGAGCAACGGCGCGTGGCAGAGTCATTTCCCGAAGGGCAAGCCGTGGAAACATCGTCGCGAGCAAGACACCGCTGCCCACAGCAAGGGGCCCGAGCCAACCTTGCATGACTTGCTGGGCGGCAATCTGACGCCCGAGGCCGCTTGGCCAACCCCAAAGCCCCACGACGTATTTGGCATGATTGGCCGCAATCGGGGCATAGCCACCCGCGAATTGCAGCGAGATCCAGTAAGGAAGCCAGATGATCCCCGCGATCACGACCACGAGCAATAGCAACGCCGCCTGTCGCACTAAAGTGAGCTGACGATCGCTCGATTCTCGAATTCGTTGCCAACTAGCGATACCGCGGATGCCCGCGAGCACCGCTAGCGACGTGAGGCCGATCGCCAACGGCAGCCAGCCGGTGTACTTCGTCCACCAGGCGAGTCCCGTAAAGAGTCCCGCCAGGACGCTCCAGCGCACCTCCCCGAACCGCCAGGCGAACCCCAGGCATTGCAGAGCCAGGATGAGCCATAGGGTGAGCAGAACGTCCGTCAGTGCCGACGCTGAGTAGGCAATGTGAAACTCACTGCCGGCGCAGAGCGTGGCGGCAATCAGTCCGACGGCTGGATGAAACCAACTGCGTGCGACCCACCAAATCGCCACGATAGTCGCGCATCCAGCCGCGAGGCTGGGTCCCAAGGCAGCCAGCTTGGGCGGCAGACCGGCAATCAATCCCCACTGGATGATCGCCGGAAGCAGCGGCGGGGCGTGAAGCCGCCGCAGGGGGTAACCATAGTCGGGAGGGGCGAACCAGAAACGCGTCGCGTACACTCCTTCGTCGTAGTGTTCGACCGAAGAGTTGGAATAGGCAACCACACGAGCCGCCGTCCCGGCCAGCAAAATCAACGCCAGCAGAAGGTACTCGCGGCAAGGGGCAAACGCCGGCGTCCGATCCGAGATCTCTGCGGGTGCAACGCCGACCGTAGCATCGCGACCTGATGGCTGCTGACGTTTTCGCTTCATGTCACCAAGCCGCGCACCATTGGCCAACGTCGACCGCCGTAGTTCTCTATCCCACAAGGGCCTCGCGGCGGCGAACCGACTTGGGGGCCGTTCGACTCGCTGGGGACGGTTGCGAAAGTTCGGCGCCTTCCAGACGCAGCATGCGTTGCTTCATATTCAGCCCATCGGGGGCCGAGAAGCCTCCCAGGGAACTTCCCGCGCCGACGACACGGTGACAGGGAATGAGAATTGGCAGCTTGTTGCGGGCCATCACATTGCCGACGGCCCGCGAGGCGCCGGGCGAGCCCGAGGCGGCCGCCAGTTCGCCATAGCTGCGCGTATGGCCCCGCCGAATCTTGCGGCACTCCCGCACAACGCGCTGTTGAAAGGGCGTCAGATGGTCAACATCGACCGGAACCTGGCCGAACGAGACATTCTGTCCCGCGGCGTAATCCTGCAAGTTGCTCACCACCGCGGCGACCCACTCCGGGAGCGCTTGCGAATCGCTAACAACTTTCTCGGAATCGACCTCCAGTTGCGCCACAGCCGCGGCCGCCGACGGCTGCCCAAACGTCAACTGGCAGACTTTGCCGCCGCGCCAGGCGATCGCCATCCAGCCCAGTTCCGAAGGGAATACGTATCCACTGCTCCCGCGACTCTCCGTTGGCATCGGCAAATCCTGGGCAAATCGTAGTTGTGAGCTGGGATCGTGCGATTCGAACGCCACAAGCAGCCGCTTTGACAGTTTCGCGCAATCGCTCGTATACTGATGTGTGCGGCACACCTGCACACTCAGTTGCCAACCAATTCTAGCAGCGGAGGGAACCGAAAGCAGCCATGAAGGAAAGGAAGGCAAAGATGGGACGGTATCAGTCGTATAGCGACGACTTTTACGTCAATATGAATCTCAACACCGAAATGGAGCTGCCGCACAGTCGTGAAACGGTTCTGCACTACTTCGAACAGGTGAAAAAGCACTACCCCACGATGCGCAATTTCCACAGCCGCGAGCGGGGGGAATTCGTGCTCGAGGAAGACAAGGATCGCGGGGACTATCGTTGGACGAGCATCGAAAGTCGCCGTGTTTGCTCGGGGTTCGTGAATCCGCCCAGCGTCGAGGAAGCCCTCAAGCAGCATGCGCTGGTTTTGGACCTCGTGCCATATGTCCTTTCGGTGAGCCCGCTCGACTGCGAGTCGCTCAACGTGATGTACGGCTTCGATTTCAACTACCGCGGGAACCATAACCAACTAGTGCTAGACGCTTTAGGCGTGCTGCCGGCCTTTGAAAAGCTCCCCGAGATTCCGGGGGCTTCGATCCTGGCGAACGAGCCTTCGATTCAGTTTGCCTTGGATGAAGATTGCCGCGTGCAGTGCCGGCTCAGCATCGAGCCGCGCACCGCGGCCTACCATATCCGAACGAAGGAGTTTCCTGAGGAACAACTGAGCGTCTATTTCACGGCCCGCCGGTACGGCAGCCTCGATGGCGACGAAACCTATGTCTCGGCGATGGGCCGGCTGGCCGAGATCTGCCGCGAGATCGTCGATGGCTACGTCGTCGAGAATATCCTCCGTCCGCTCCAGCAGACGATCGCCATTTCGTAGCAAGCCCTGATGAATCCAGGTCCGACGACCGCAGGTTCGCTGTGAACGATCCCGAGGCCGATGGCCTGCTTCGGAAACTGGCAGCTTCTTGGCCTGTCGAGGCATGGCGCGATGTCACCGTCCTGGTCGCGATCAGCGGCGGGGCCGACAGCGTTGCTTTGACGCGCGGGCTCCATGCGCTGCGCGGCACCGGCCCCGGAACACTGGTGCTGGCCCACTACAACCACCGGCAACGCGGCAACGAATCCGACGCCGACGAACGGTTTGTCGCCGAATTGGCGGCGCAGCTCGATTGCCTGCTGGTCGCCGCGCGAGCCGATTCCGAGGTAGCCCAGTCGGAAGACTCTCTGCGCCGGGCGAGGTATGCTTTTCTGACGCAGGCGGCCAGCGAGTCAGGAGCCCGCTATGTTGCCACGGCGCACACGGCAGACGATCAAGTCGAGACCGTCTTGTTCAATATCCTGCGCGGGACCGGTCTATCCGGCTTAGCCGGGATACCTCGCTGCCGAGAGTTGAACGAAGCGGCGACACTCATTCGGCCCTTGCTTGGCGTCGGCCGCAGCGACATCCTTGCTTACTTGGGCCAACTGGGGCAGGCCTATCGCGAGGACATTTCCAACGCGTCCCTCGCCTACACTCGCAACCGGATTCGCCACGAGTTACTGCCGCTCCTCGAAACGAACTATAACCCGCTCGTTCGCGAGGCGCTATTGCGGCTGGCCAAAGTCGCCCGTTCGGTCGACGAATCCGGCCGCAGCGAAGCCCGCCAGCAACTCAGCGACAACTGCAGGCCTCGCGCACAGGCCGTAGAAATCCAAACCAATCTTCTCAGGCACGACGACGAAGCCGCCGCCAAGGAAATCTTGCGGGAAGCGTGGCGCCGGCAGGATTGGCCCCTGGCGGATATGACTTCCCAGCGGTGGGACGAACTGCTCGCGTTCGCCCGGCAACCACCTCCCTCCCGCGGCACCCAAGCGGCACCGCGGATGTTTCCGGGGGGAATTCGCGCTGAGCTCTCCGTGGAGATACTTCGACTTGCGACACAGGCAGAAGATAAATTCGAGTGACTATCTAACCGGCCCCTCGACACCACCCGTGAACTCCTCTCCGTCGGGATGGTGACCGCGCAATTCGATTGCCTGGTAACCACCGGTCATTGAGAAGTACGCGAACAGAATCGCGAATCCGATCGCCATCATCATTGGAACAATCGCCGTCCGTTGTAGGGCCATCTGTCCGCCAAAGAGTCTCGCGGCATTGACGAGCGGTTTATCGGACTCTGCGTAGGCTTTGGCAGATGCCCACCAGTCGGCTAATGAACTGAGATTTTTGTCGTCGCTGAGCGACTTACCTTCCTTTTCGAGATTGGCAATGCGCTTGTTCAGATCCGCTTCGCCATCTCGTTCCGTAAGGATTGCCACACGAGCACCATCCAGACCGCGAATTTGCGGCAGGAAAGGCAAGTACCAGATGCCTCCTGGCGAGGCGACCTGAAAGCGTTCGGCAGTCTCGGGAGACTTTTCCGACAGGTTCTGTGCGGCAAAGTAGTCCTGCTGATATCCGATGACAGGCCCACCCAACAAACCTGCGGAGAGCATGCCAATTCCACCCATGGTCCCCATCACGATGGCCCCACCCTTGGGAAAGCGCTCGCCGACGACCCCCAGAATCGTCGGCCACAGGAATGTCTTTCCGAGCGCATATACTGTCCCGGCGACGAGCACGGCAAAACCTTCGGCAATCCCCAGCCAGTAGAGCCCGACCATCCCCAGGATCGAGCTTCCCAGGAGCAGCCCCACGGGATTGATCCGCTCGACGATCGGACCAGCGAAGAACCGCAAGATAAACATCAGCATCGAGGTATAGACGAAGAGCAGAATTGCCCACTTGCCCACGACGTTGTTCATGATGTTGGCGATCCAGCTATCCGTCCCTAGTTCGACGTAGCCGATCATGGCGTGCAGAACAAGCAATCCGATCAGTACAGGGGAGGCGAAGCAACTGAGCATCTGCCCCACGGACACACCAGCCGCTGCGACTTCCGATTTGGGAAACGGCTCGCGGAGCACGATGATTCCGTAGATCACGGTCGGCACGAGGAACATGGCCATCGGAATCTCCCAGCGGAGATGAGAAATGACCGCGTCGGGGCCGGCGAAGAAATAGGCAAAGAGGCCTCCAATCACGAGCCCTCCCGGCCAGCCGGCGTGCAGGATGTTCAGATAGTGGGTCTTTTGCTTAGGGTAGCATGTCGCTGTCAGCGGATTGACGACCGACTCGCACACGCCGTTCGCGATGGCGAACAAAATCATCCCGATGTTCAGACAGTTGTAGCAGGCGTCCTTTCCCATCGCGTTAAAGACCGGCGTCGCCATCAGTGTGATGACAGCCGACAGAGCGTGCAGCACAAACGCAATTCCCAATAGCGGCTTGTACCCGATGCGATCGACGAACGGGCTTACTGCCAGGATCACGAGACCGAATCCCCATAGGCCGCCCCCTGTGATGCTGCCAAGTTCACCCTTCGTAAAGCCGAACTGCGCGCTCCAATCTCCCAAGATGCCAGCGCGAATTGCAAATCCCACGCCGGCTGCGGCGATGGAAAGAAAACCAGCAATCAGCAGCTTCGAGGCGTTGGGAGCGACTGCATCGCCGGGTGCCGAATGAGCCATAACGAACAGACTCCGGAGAGGAGGTACCTGAAAATTGGAGGACAGGAAAGAAGGGGAATATACACACCGCTGCTAGCAATGTAAATGAACAATCGGGCCCAAAAGTTCCGAGTTTCCGCGTTGGGCGCCATCAAGTCGGAGCGAGCTTCGTATTGACCCTCAGATTGCCTCACCCGTACCATCCGCCCGTAAACCGCTTGCCCCCGGGCGCCACAACTCGCGAAATGCTGACAGAAACTGCTTTCCGCTGGCAATTGGCGGCCATCCTGGTCGTTGCGCTCGCGGTGCGTTTTGGTGCCGGGATCTGGTGGCAGCAGCGTTTGCCGGCGGGGCGGGAGTTCGGATTTCCCGATAGCGAGAGCTATTGGGAGCTCGCCCGAAGCATCGCGCAGGGTAAGCCCTACACCTTTGGTCCCGAGCGTCTGGCAATCTTTCGGACCCCCGGGTACCCGATTCTGCTAGCTCCCCTGTTCATCCTAGGAGGAGAGAACCCACCGGTGCTGTGGGCCCGGGCGCTCAGTGCGTTGTTCGGCACCCTGGCCGTCGGCGGGGTGGCTCAATTGGGCCGATCGATGTTCGATGATCGCGTTGGCCTGCTGGCGGCTTCGATCGCTGCCGTGTACCCCGAAGCGATCTCGCTCGGAGTTTTCGTCCTCAGTGAGGCGCCGTTCTGTCCGCTCATGGTGTGGCAGCTCGTCGCCTGGACGTGTGCCTGGCAATGCGCCGGCGACAAGCTCGCCTTGCCGCAGCGAGCGCTCTTCTGGGGAGCCATGGCGGGGCTCCTGGCGGGACTTGCCGTGCTTATGCGGCCCAGTTGGCTCCTCTTCGTGCCGTTTGCGGGACTCACGGGAGCCATCATTATCCCCTGGGTGCAGAAGTCCGCCGACAGCCCTCGGCGTCGCACGCTTCTCCTCCGCCATTTGCAACTGACCAGCATCGTCTTCATTGCATTGTGCCTAACACTCATTCCCTGGTGGGGGCGGAACTATTTGATCACGGGCCGGTTCATCCCCACGACGCTGCAGGTCGGCGCGAGTCTGTACGACGGACTCGGCCCGCAAGCAACCGGTGGCAGCGACATGCAGTTTGTCACCGAGTTCGTCGCGGCTCAGCACGCCGCCGATGCCCAGCACGCCCACCTGACCGGCACGTTCGAACAGCGGCTCGATCAACGGCTCCGCGATGCATCGCTCGCCTGGAGTTCGGAGAATCCCGGCCGAGTCGTGCAACTCGCCGGCACGAAGCTGCTCCGCATGTGGAGCCCCATTCCGAACGCGGCCGAGTTCGGCAGTCTCTCGCTGCGGCTGATCCTGGCCGCCACTTACACCCCACTGATTTTGCTGGCCATCTACGGCGCGTATTGCTTCGTCCGGCGCGATTGGCCTTACTGGCTGTGCGTCCTACCGGCGGTCTATTTCACCTGCCTGCATATGGTCTTTGTCAGTTCGATTCGGTATCGACAGCCAGCGATGCTTGTGCTGGCAGTTCTGGCTGCGGCGGCGTCCCTGAGCCTGCTCGACTCGGTCCGGCAACGCGCCCGTTCTCAGCCCGCACTCAAATAGCCCCTTGCAATTCGCCAAATACGGCCGGGAATGGACTCCACGCTGCCACGTACCCGACGCTCGCAACTTGGCGTTCGCCTGCTGCGCGCTCTGCGGCGGCTGGCGGTAATCGTGGCGCTGGTGGGCGCGCTCGTCGTGGCGGCCTGGTACTACGGGTTCGATCGACTCGACGAGGAGATCCGCCTGCGGGTCGAAACCGAACTGGGCCAGAAATATCCGCATCTGATCGTCACGATTCGCTCCGCCCGTCGCATTCCTGGCGAAGGGGTTGAGCTCCGCGGCATCGAACTGCGCGATCGGGCCGACCCCGACGGTCTCCTTCTCTTGCAGGTCGATGAAGCCCTGGCCGTTTGCGACACGCGCCTGCCCGATTTCGTTTCGCGAACGCCCCGGATTATGCGACTCGATCTGCGCCGCGCTACCGTGCAAGCGAAGCGGCAGGCCGACGGATCGTGGAACGTGGCCCGCTTGATTGCCCAGTCCGCATCGCCTCGCGAACCGCTTGCTCCGCACGTCACCGTGACCGACGGGACGATCGAAATCATCGACCCGATGAGCGAAGCGGCGACCCCACTGGCGCTGCGAAACATCGAGCTTACACTTCAGCCCGTCGCCGGATCCTCGCAGTTGCGTATCGCAGGCACGTTCTCCGGCGACCATCTCGATCAGGCCGAAATCGACGGTCTCCTCGATCCGCTCTCCGCGGCCTGGGAAGTTCGCGGGGCCGTCGAGGGACTCGAGTTCAGCCCGCGGCTGCGGACGGCCCTGCCGCGGGAACTGGCCGAATTGGTTCGCCCGCTCTCGACCGTTCGGGGCCGCACATTCCTCGGCTTCTCGGTGAAGCGAAGCTCTACCTCTCCTGGCGAAAAGCCGCTGCCGCTGGAGTTCATCGTCAGCGGCAAGATCTCCGAGGGACGCATCGACGACAGCCGGCTGCCGGAACCGCTGGCCGATGTCGAGGGAACCATTCGCGTCGACAACGACGGTGTGCGGATCGACGATCTGTCGGCCCGCTGCGGACGGACGTCGCTCCAGCTCGACGGCGAACTCTTCGGTCTGGCCGAACGCTCTCCCTGGCGAATCGAGCTGACCGCCCAGCAGCTTGATCTGGGGCGAGTACCCACCAGCGAGCTGCCCGCCGCCCTCGCCCGCGTCTTTGCTGACTTCTCGCCCGGCGGCGAGGTGGATCTCACCGCCAAAATTGAGTCCGACGGCGAGAATCTGCGGCCGAATGTCGAGATCGTCTGCCGCAATCTGTCGCTCCGCTACCACCGCTTTTCCTATCCACTGACCGGCGGCACCGGTTCGATCGAACTCAAGGACGACCGGCTCATCGCCCGGCTGCGGATGCTGGCCGGCAGCCAGTACGTGCAGTGCCGGGCCGACGTGCAGCATCCCGGGCCCAACTTCCGGGGCTGGGTGGAAATGCACTCCGAGAGCGCTCTGCCAGTCGACGAAGCACTCCTCACCGCGCTTGAGCCGCGATTTCAAAAGGTCGTTCGGCCGTTTCATCCGCGTGGAAACATCTCGCTCAGCGGGAGGCTGCAGCGCGGCCTCGCGGACGAGGAAGTCCAGAAGACGCTGCGGATCACGATGCATGATTGCTCGATCCAGCACGACAAGTTTTCCTATCCGATCGACAAGATCGGCGGGACGCTGCAGCTCACCAATCAGAACTGGATGTTTCGCAACCTGGTCGGCCGCAACGACAGCGCGTACGTCACCGGCGAGGGTTCCTGGCGCGACCGTCCCGCCGATGGACGGCATCTCGACCTGGAGTTCAAAGCCCGCGATGTCCCGCTGGCCGACGAGTTGCGGCTCGCGCTCAGCCCCGAGGTGCAGCGCCTGTGGGCGAACCTCCGGCCGCGCGGGAACATCGACCAGCTCACGGTCCGACTGGGCTACTACGCGGGCGACAAACGGATGGCCGTCGATGTGACCGGCGCCAAGTGGCCTGCCGAACAGAACCAGGAAGGGCGGACGCTCTCGATCGAACCAAGTTGGTTTCGCTACCGACTCGAAAACCTGACGGGCACCATCCACTACCGTGATGGCCGCATCGATCTCCATCGCCTGGCAGCCAATCATGGCAAGGCCTCGCTCACTGCCGAAGGGACGTGCGCCGCACTCCCCAACGTCGGCTGGCAGCTCGAGCTCACACGGCTCACCGCCGATCGGCTGGAGTCCGATCACGACCTGATCGCGGCTCTCCCTGAACCGCTCGGCCAGGGACTTTCGCACCTGGCGATCTCCGGACCTCTGAACGTCCTGGGCACGCTCGGCGTACTGGTGCCGAGCGACTCCACCGCCAAACCGCAGCTCCAATGGGACCTGACGGTCGATCTCGAAAACGGCCGGCTGGCGACGGCGGTTCCGGTCGAGCACATCCATGGCGGAGTGCGGTTGGTGGGCGAGGCCAGCCCTCAAGGAACCATGAGCCGCGGCGAACTGGCCGTCGATTCGGCGGTTATCCAGGGGATTCAACTCACGGCCATTGGTGGTCCATTGCTGCTCGAAGGCGATCGTCTGCGATTTGGCATCGCCGCCGGACAACCGAGTACCGAGCGCATTCCGCGGCAGGTGACGGCCTACTCCAACTCGCTCGAAGGGACCGTCACGCTCGATGGCCAGGTGGCCCTGGCCCCGCGCGGTGAATTCGATCTGGTCGCGGGGATCGACAATGCCGATCTGGCCGCGACAGTCACCCACTTTGCCCCCCGGCAACAAGGACTCTCTGGGAAGGTATTCGGGGTCGTCAACCTGGCGGGAACGCTCGAAGGGGTCCATACGTGGCGCGGAGCGGGACAAGTCCGGCTCCGCGATGCGGACATCTATGAACTGCCGGCGATGATTTCGATGCTCAATTTGCTGAGTGTCCAGCGTCCGAATCGGACTGCCTTCACGACCAGCCATATCGACTTTCGCATCGAAGGAGACGACCTGACTTTCGACCGCATCGACTTCAGCGGCGATGCGCTCTGTCTGAAAGGGAAAGGCCGGATGACGGGCCGGCGCGATCTCGACCTCAAGTTCTATCCCCAACTCGGACGCGACGAGACGCACCTGCCGATCTTTCGCCCGCTCGTCGGCGAGGCCAGCCGCCAACTCATGCTGATCGAAGTGACCGGCACACTCGACAAGCAGCACGTCACGCGTACCGTGTTCCCGCAACTCGACGAACGACTTGCCCAATTGTTCCCGGAACTCGCAGTTCGACAGGCGGAGATACAGGCCCAGCGCGAGGCTGCCGGTCCCCCGATTCTCACGTTGCCAAGACAAGCCCTCGAGAGATCTGGCCTGATGCCCAAACGCTGAACCCGCGGCAAGGCCTGCCCACGGGCCATTGCCGCCTCCCCGCGCCATGCGACAGGAGGACCGCCCGATGAGTATTGGATCGCTCGGAATCATTGGTTCGCTCGCCAGTTCACCCCTCCCGCAACGGACCGTAGCTGCGGATCAGGCGCAGTCCGACTCGGCGGGCCAATCGCGCGAAGCGCAGTCCGAACTCAAGGCCGAAGCCGCCGCGGGAATCGGCCGGACCGAGGAGGACGCCCAAAGCAGCGAACGGGACGCCGATGGCCGCCGGCCCTGGGAGTTTTCCAGCCACGGGCAATCCGGCGAAGGCGATTCGCCCAGCGAGCAACCCTCAAGTTCGTCGTCCGACGATCCGCCTCGCAGCACCGATCCAAACGCCGAAGCGGGCGGATCACTCGATCTGATTGCCTAGCGACACGTCATCAGCGGCGGAGGGCGTTCACGTCGCTGACCTGCTCGTTCAAGGTCCACAAATCGTAGAGCCACCCCAGGCCAAACAGGCCCGCCGTGAGGAGCCACACGATCCCCGTCCCGATCTTCCCCATGTAGAACCGGTGGATTCCCAGCGGTCCCAGAAAGACCAGGAGCAACCAGGCCACGTTATAGTCGAGTTGTCCCGGCACGTAGCGGCGATCGGCCTTCGCATCCATTCCCGGAATCAGGAACAGGTCGATAATCCAGCCGATGAGCAATAGCCCGCCCGTGAAGAACCAGATCGTTCCCGTCACCGGCTTGCCGTAGTAGAAGCGGTGCATCCCCAGGAAGCCGACCAGCCAGCACAGGTAGCCGACGACCACCGAGTGGGTGTCTCCACGAATCGAAAGCGGGCGAGTCGCAGCAGCGGACATTGTTACTCCTTGGGTTATCGCAAGCGTCACTTCGAGGCTATTCGGTCCGGTGGCGGCCATCTTGGAAATCCGGCGATTCGCGTGCTAGTGAACAAACGAATCCTTATCACCGAAATCCACTTTGGCGGATAGTGAGATGAACTCAATGAATGGTTCGATCCTTCACAAGTGGCTTGATATTTCTGCCCGACGGAGCCCCGCAATGCTGGTCCGCTTGACGTTCGTTTGTCTGTCGCTTGGTCTCTTGGCGTTCGCCTCCCTGGCTTCTCCTGCCAGCTTCGGCCAAGAGCTTCCCCCGGCGGAACAGGCCCAGACGGTCGAACTGTTTCGCGTTCCCAACTACTGCGAAGGAGTCTGCTTCGACCACGCGGGAAACGGCTATATCTCCTGGGGCAAGTCGATCACCAAGTTTTCGCTCGACGGCAAACACACGGTATGGGCCGAAACGGGCGCACCCAATGGCCACAAAATCCTGGCCGACGGAACGCATTTGGTCTGCGACGCCAGTCAACATGCGGTCCTTAAGCTTTCGGCCGACGGTAAACTCCTCGAGCCCGCCAGCAAGGAGTCGGGCGGTAAGCCGCTCCGCGGCCCGAACGACCTGACGCTCGACACACCCCACGGTGGCTTCTACTTCAGCGATCCCGGCGGCAGCTCGATCGACAACCTGATCGGCACGATTCACTACGTCGATCGCGAGGGAAAAACCACGTTGCTTGATGACGGCCTCGCATTCCCCAATGGCATTGTGCTGACTCCCGATGGCAAAAAGCTCTATCTGGCCGAAAGCCAGAAGAACCGCATTCTCGTGTACGACGTCGAAGCCCCGGGCAAAGTCGGCGAGCCTAAGGTCTTCGCCGAACTGCCCACGAAGAACGCTGAGCAGGGGCAAATCGACAATCAACCCGACGGCATGTGCCTCGATGCAGCCGGCAATCTGTACGTCGCTCATTACGGCATGAAAC
>JALORD010000474.1 GCA_025459145.1 Pirellulaceae bacterium
GCCGACAAGTTGCTCGGGCTTGTAGGCCGCTTTGATGCCGGCAAAGACTTGCCGTTTCACGTCGCCTCCCAAACCCACCGTCAGCTTGAGCAGCTTTTTGGCTTCCGGCACTTCTTCGGCCGACAGAATACGTGCCACGCGCAGGTCGACCTTCGTGAAATCGTCGATCGAGATAAGATCGGCCACGAGTGGCTCGGCCTGCAGCGGGGCGTCGGAATCGGCTGGGGCCGGGTTCGAAGCTCCAGGTTCCAAGTTCGAAGCTGCCTCTGAAACTTGAACATCCGCCACTTTGCTTTCCTCAATCATCGCGTCAATGTCCTTTCGCTCGACTCGCTTCATCAAATGCGTAAATGGGGCGACCGGCGTGCCGACAAGCGGCTGCTGCGATTGTTTCCACCGGGTGATGGGATCGTTTAATAGCGTCCCCGCCTGCTCGGCTAGCTTCGGCAGCACCGGCGCAAGGTAGATGACGATCTGTCGGAATAAGTTCAAAGCGACCGTACAGACGTCCTGCAGGTCCGCCGCGCGGGCCGGATCCTTGGCGATCTTCCAGGGCTCCTTGGTATCGACATAGGGATTGGCCCGATCGGCGAGCTCCATGATGAGCCGCATCGCCCGGCTGTAGTCGCACGCCTCGTACGCGGCAGCGATCGCTTCACCGGCCGCGGCACCGTGAGCAAAGAGTCCGCCGTCGTCGGGATAAGTCTTCGAGAGCCCGCTATCCTTCACGAACTTGGCGGTGCGGCTGGCCAGATTGACAACCTTTCCCACGAGGTCGGAGTTGATCTTGCTGACAAACTCATCGGGATTCAGATCGAGATCGTCGAGCCGCGGGCCGAGTTTGCTGGCGTAGAAATAGCGAAGCCAGGCCGGATCGAGATGCTTGAGGTACGTCTCGGCCTTGACGAACGTCCCTTTGCTCTTGCTCATCTTCTCGCCGCCGACGGTCAGAAAGCCGTGAATGTGGACCTTCGTCGGCAGGCTGTATCCGGCCGTCTTGAGCATGCCGGGCCAGAAGAGCGTGTGAAAATAGGTGATGTCCTTGCCGATGAAATGGTGAATCTCCGTGGAGGGCGATTTCCACCAATCGTCGAGCTTTTCGCCGTTGCGTTTACACCACTGCCAGGTACTGGCGATGTAGCCGATCGGCGCGTCAAACCAAACGTACCAGTAGTTGCCCGGGGAATCGGGAATCTCGAAGCCGAAGTACGGTGCGGGACGCGAAATGTCCCAGTCACGGAGTGGTTCGCCGAGAAAATGACCCTTCAGGTAGTTGGCCACTTCGTCCTGCAAATGCTCACCCGACTGCGTCCATTCCTGTAAGAAAGGATGCAACTTCTCAAGTTCCACAAACAGATGTGGCGCCGAGCGCGTTTCGGGCGTCGCGCCGCTGAGGGTGCTGACCGGGTCGATCAAATCGCTCGGCGAGTACGTGTTTTGGCACTTATCGCATGAGTCGCCGTATTGATTGGGCGACTTGCACTTGGGGCACGTCCCCTTCACGAATCGATCTGCCAAAAACGTGTTGGCCACCGGATCATAGAGCTGCGTCACATCGCGTTCGACCACTAACCCCGCCTTACGCAGCGCCCCCCAAAACTGCCCACATAACTCGCGGTTCTCGGGGCTGTGCGTGCTGCCGTAGTTGTCGAAAGCGATCTGAAAGCCAGCGAAGTCGCGCTGGTGCTCCTGACTCATCTGGGCGATGAACTGCTCCTCACTGACGCCGGCCTTCTTCGCCGAAATCATGATCGCCGTGCCGTGCGTATCGTCGGCGCAGAGGTAGATACAGCGGTTGCCGGCGAGCTTTTGAAAGCGGACCCAGACATCCATCTGGATATATTCCACGAGGTGTCCAATGTGAATCGGACCGTTGGCATACGGCAGGGCGGAAGTGACCAGAATCTGGCGTGTCATGCGGCTCTCATCACCCCGGCCAAGGGCGGCGTAAGTCGAGAAACGATAAGCAGGTTGCGGCCCGATTGTACCGGAGGCGCCACTTTTCAGGGAGGCGATTAGCCGGCCGCTGGTTCGCCGTGGCACGGCAGAAGCCTGCCGAAAGCGGCTTCACTCCCCCTCGGCTCGCACTACAATCGGTCCAGTCGCTTGAGGCCAGAAAGGTGCCTCGGGCCTGTCGAATCTGCCCTCCAGGAATCCATCGCTATGCGCCAGCACTTGCCAGCTGTTGTGGCCTGCGTCCTGTTTGCTTCCACCGCTCGAGCCGACGATTGGCCGCAGTGGATGGGCCCAACGCGCAACGACCAGTGGCATGAGACCGGAATCCTCGACAAGTTTCCCGCCGAGGGGCCAAAAATCTTGTGGCGAACGCCGATCTCCGGCGGTTACGCAGGTCCGGCTGTGGCGGGCGGCCGAGTCTTTGTGACCGACTATGTTCGCGATTCGGGCGATGCGAAGAACGACCCTGGCGCTCGTGCCGAATCGCAAGGACACGAGCGGGTGCTGTGCTTGGAGGCAGCGACCGGCAGGGAACTCTGGAAGTACTCCTACCCCTGCAACTACAAGATCTCGTACCCCGCCGGACCGCGGGCCACGCCGGCCGTCAGCGGAGGCAAGGTCTACACGCTAGGGGCCGAAGGAAAACTGCTCTGCCTCGATGCGGCCAAGGGAGCGGTGGTCTGGGAGAAGGAACTGACCGAGGACTATAAGGTCGAAACGCCGGTCTGGGGTTTCTGCGGCCATCCGCTCGTAGACGGCAACAAGCTGATTTGCCTCGTGGGCGGGCCAGGAAGTGTGGCCGTGGCCTTCGACAAGGAATCCGGAAAAGAACTGTGGCGAGCACTCGATGCGCCCGAGCCCGGCTATTGCCCGCCGACGATCATCGAAGCCGCCGGCGTGCGGCAGCTCCTGATCTGGCATCCCAAGGCGCTGTGCAGTCTCGATCCGGAAACCGGCAAGCAGTACTGGTCGCAGCCGCTCGAGCCGCAATATGGCATGTCGGTCACGGCTCCGATGCGATCCGGCGACTTGCTGTACGCCAGCGGGATCGGCTCAGTGGCTACACTGTTTCGGCTCAAAAACGACACTCCCGGCGCCGATGTCGTCTGGGACGGCAAACCCAACACGGCCGTCTACTGCTCCAATAGCACGCCGATTCTCGACGGCGGCACTCTCTATGGCAATGATTGCCAGGTGGGAGATCTTCGAGCCGTGGAACTCGCCACGGGCAAACGGCTGTGGGAATCGTTTGAGCCGACGACGGGCGGCGAGCGCCGAGCCAGTCATGGCACCGCGTTCCTCACCAAGAACGGCGATCGCTTCTTTCTGTTCAGCGAGACCGGCGACCTCGTCATCGCCCGCCTTTCGCCCGAGAAGTACGAGGAAATCAGCCGGGCTCATATCCTTGCGCCAACCGGCGAAGCGTTTGGACGCAGCGTCGTGTGGAGCCATCCGGCGTATGCCAATCGGTGCGCCTTCGTTCGCAACGACAAGGAAATCGTCTGCGTTTCGCTGGCCAAGTAACTTGGCTGACACAACAAGAAAATGAAAAGAGCCCCGGCCTCGCGGCGGGGCTCGCTATCGAAAACAGCCTTCCTTGCTGGTTAGTTTCTTCGCATTCGGCTCAGTATCTACCGACCGATTCGAATCGAGAATCCGCCCGTGCCAACCATGATTCCCTGCGGTTGCGTGGGGTACGCAGGGCGATAGTGGACCGGCCCTCGCGCGAACTCTCGATCCCGCAATTGGTCGACCGCGTCGTGCAGTTGATGCGCGAGCGAGTCAATCCGGTCGACATGCTTGCGGAAGTGCCGATGCCAGCGCAAGTGATCCTCGATGTGATGCACCAGATGTTTCATCGCTCGTACGTCGCGATGAACGCTTCGCAGGTCGCGGCCGAAATGGATATTGTCGTGCAGGCGCCGGGCCAGCCGATTGAGGTCGGCCACTTCGCGGTCCGCGCTGCGCAGGTTGAGGTCGTGCAGAGCGACCGATCGCAACTCCTGATGGAGTTGCCCGCTCTCCTCTTCGATCGCGACCGCCAGGCGATCGATCCGCGAGTAGAGGTGTCCGTGGTTGGCCTGCGCAGTGCTCGTGGCAGCGATGCCAAGCACTGCGGCTAGTACCAGCTTCGTATGACGAATGATCGTGGTCATGGAGCCATCGATCGGCCAATCGATTCTTGTGTTGGCCGTATGGATAGGTACCTAACGCAGGGCATGTGCCAAACACGAGGTCACATGCTAACGATCGCTGTAAGTGATTGAAGTAAAAATACTTGCGCGAATGTGGTCGATCCAGCCCCATCGCCGAGTCGTTCGTTAGTGATATCACTTTGACATCACCACGGAATCGACATGACTACATCCTGGAGTGCTGTCTCAAGAAACGAAAGGACCACAAGCCGCCAGGGGACGACTTGTGGTCAGAGGGGATTCGCGCGATTGGGCGGCTTTGG
>JALORD010000475.1 GCA_025459145.1 Pirellulaceae bacterium
GTTGGCCGAAAAGTCGAATCGAAGCGTACGCCGCTACGAACGCGAGAACCATCGCCAACAATGCAAGGGCGCAACTGGCTCCCATCACGACTTGGAGGCGATCCGCCGGTGGAGCGCCAACGAGCTGACCCATGACCGGATATTGTTCGAATGCCCAGTAAAAAGCCGCAATCGCTGCAATTGCCACGACGAGCATCAGACAACTCACGATCGCCAAAGTAATCGCGGCGGACGAACGGCGCGGCCTGACGGGCGGATGCGACGGCGATGCGTAAGGATTGGGTCTCATTTGCGAGATTGCCGCCCTGGCCGCGAAAGCCTGATTTTCCGCAAGCTGCCAGTGAAGGCTGGAGTATTGGGCCGCCACCCTAACCCTATCGTAGTGACTAGGCTGTCGGTAACGGATTCACCTTCATCGCGACGAGCCGCCACGCTGGAGCGCGGCCCGCGCGCGATTACTTGCTTTCGCGCAGCCGCTGTGGCATATTCTCGTTGCTCTTCAAAACTTCACACAAGATTGCCTCTCTCGGTGGGCGAAGCGGCCCCAGCCGGCCGCGCTTGCCGGGCCGGGACGATAGAAACGGACGACGGGGATGCAGATCTGGCCGGCCATCGACCTGCGCGGCGGAAAATGCGTGAGGCTGGCGCAAGGGGACTATGCCCGCGAAACGGTCTACGGCGATGACCCGGCGGGGATGGCCCGGCAGTGGGTCGGCCAGGGGGCCCGCTGTTTGCATCTGGTCGATCTGGATGGCGCCCGCGACGGCTCCCGCGCCAATTTTGAGGCGGTTCGCCAGATTGTGACAGCCGTCGATGTGCCGTGCGAGCTCGGTGGTGGCATTCGCGACGAACAGACGATTGCCGACTATTTGCAGCTGGGCCTGGCGCGGCTCGTCGTCGGCACCCGGGCCCTCAAAGACCCCGCCTGGTTCCGCACGATGTGCGCCAGGTTTCCGCGGCAACTGGCCCTGGGGATCGACGCCAAGAACGGCCTCGTGGCGACCGACGGCTGGCTCGAAACGAGCGCCACGAGCGCCCTGGAACTGGCCCGGCAACTGGCCGACGAGAACGTTGCCGCGCTGATCTACACCGACATCGCCAAAGACGGCATGCTCGCCGGTCCGAACGTGCCGGCGATGACTGAAATGAAGCGGGCCGTTGCGGTGCCGGTGATCGCCTCGGGGGGCGTCACGACGGCCGCGGATGTGCTGGCTCTGACGCGGGCCGGGCTCGACGGCTGCATCATCGGCCGCGCTCTGTACGAAGGAACATTGACCCTGGCCGACGCGCTGGCCGCGGTCGAGGAGGCCACGACCTGACAGCACGCTGCACCTCTGCGATTGTTCGCCTTTCCGTCTCTCCCAGGGCCGGCGAATTGCCCGCCCTCTTTTCCAAAGGATTACGGGCATGTCGAAGCACAAGGTGGAAGACATCCGCAACATTGCACTTTGCGGCCACGGCGGTTCCGGTAAGACCACGCTGGCCGACAAACTTTTGATGCTTACGGGCGCGGTGAGCGGCGACCACAGCGTCGACGCGGGCACGAGCATCTGCGATTTCGACCCGGAAGAAAAGGCTCACAAACGAACGATCGAATCGAGCGTCGTCCATCTCGAGCATGGGGGCAAACGGTTTCACTTCATCGATACGCCTGGCTACGGCGACTTCATTGGGCAGACGATCGGCGCGCTGCGGGCAGCCGATGTGGCCGCGATCGTGATCAATGCCCACAGCGGGATCGAAGTGAACACTCGCCGCGTGTTTCAGGAAGCGGGCAAAGCGGGGATCGGACGCGTGCTCATCATCAATCGGATGGACGAGCACAACATCAATTTTCCACAGCTCATCGAGCGGATTCGCGACGCGTTCGGCACGAACTGCGTGCTCGTGAATGTGCCAATCGGGCAGGGGGACGAGTTTCGCGGTGTGGTGAGTACACTCGGCCATGCGGGAGAAACTGCCGGCGCGCTCGTCAATCCCGAGGAGATCCACACGAATCTGATCGAATCGATCGTCGAAGTGGACGAAGCGCTGATGGCGAAGTACTTCGAGGGGGAGGAGCCCTCGCACGAGCAACTCGACGACCTGATCGAGCATGCCGTGGCCCAGGGAACGCTCGTGCCGATCTTCTGCTGCTCGGCGAAGACAGGCATAGGACTGAAGGAACTGCTCGACGCGCTCGTCGAGTGTGCTCCGCCGCCGACGATCGTTGAGCGCCGAGGAGAGCAGGACGGGCAGGAAACGGCGGTGGTCGCCGATCCGGAGGGACCGCTCGTCGCCCAGGTATTTAAAACGCGGATCGATCCCTTCGTGCAGAAGCTGAGTTACCTGCGGATTTTTAGCGGCACGCTCAAGAAGGACGAAACGGTCGCAATCGCCGGTTCGAAGAAGGGAGTGAAGCTGGGGCCGCTACTCGAAGTCCAGGGGGGCGAGACGAAGCCGACCGAGTCGGCCAGCGCCGGCGACATCGTAGCGATCGCCAAGATGGAAGACCTGCATACCGGGACGACGCTGGGCAATGTGTCGCTGCCGCCGCTGCCGTTTCCGACGCCGATGGTGGGGCTCGCCGTCAGTCCCAAAAGCCGCAACGACGAAGCAAAGCTGTCCTCGTCCTTGCACAAGATTGTCGAGGAAGACTCGACGTTTCGGCTCGATCGCGATCCACAGACGAAAGAGCTGGTGATGACCGGCATGAGCGAGCTGCATTTGCAGGTGATTCGCGAACGGCTGCATCGCCGCGACAAGCTCGACGTCGAAACCAAGCAGCCCAAGATCCCGTTTCGCGAGACGATTCAGACGAATGCCGAAGGATCGTATCGGCACAAGAAGCAGTCCGGCGGCCGCGGGCAGTTTGGCGAAGTCCACATTCGGATGTATCCGTATCCCCGCGGAACGAAGCCTGAGGACTTCTGCACGAAGGACCGTTTCCCGCAGATGAAGGAGTTTCACTACGACGAGGGGCACAACTTCCTGTGGGTCAATTCGGTTGTGGGGGGCTCGATTCCGACGAACTTTCTCCCCGCGGTCGAAAAGGGATTCAAGGAGCGGCTTGAGCGAGGAGTCATCGCCGGCTGCCTGGTGCAGGATGTGGCGGTTGAGGTCCATTACGGCAAGTATCACGACGTCGACAGCTCGGAAGCAGCGTTCAAGCGGGCGGGCTCGATGGCCTTCCGCAATGTATTTCAGGAGGCGCGGCCCGCCCTGCTCGAACCGATCGTCAAAATGGAGATCACGATTCCCGAATCCAATGTGGGCGACGTGTACAGCGACATGTCGAGCCGCGGCGGGCGGGTGCAGGGTTCGGACGCGGCGGGGGGCGGCTATCAGACCGTCCGCTGTGAGGTGCCGCTGCGGGAGGTGACGACGTACGCCCGGACGCTGTCGAGCATGACCGCTGGCCAGGGAAGCTTCACCATGGACTTCTCCCACTATGACGTCATGCCTGCCAATATCCAGCAGGAAGTGATCAGCAAGGCCGCGCTGCACGAAGAGGAGGAAGACGAGTAGGGCGGCATGCTAGCGGCTGTCGATCATGGCGAGGCCCCCACGAGCGTCCTCGCCCCGGCCGTGCGCTCCAGCAATTTCGTCGGCCGCTCATTCCCCGTCCGCCTTTTCGGCGATCTGCAACTGGCTATTGCGATAGAACCCGATCCGCGTCGGGTTTCCCGGATCGGAGAACCACCGGTCGCCATCGACGACGAACTTGTACTCGTGCGCGCCCGCCGGCAGCAGAAGCGTCGTCTCGTATCGGCCCTCGGCGTCGGGACCCTTCATCGGCTGCTGGTCGACATTCCAGTCGTTGAACGTGCCAGCGAGGCTCACTTTCTTCGCGCCTGCGGGTGAGCGGAACCGGAACGTAACGTCGAACTTTCCCTCCGCGGCTGGCTTGACGACGGGCATTCCCACCGAGAAATCCTGATGCGAGGGAGCCACGCCCAGCGTCCCGACCATCATCTCCTGCCAGGTCTGGTCGCCCCACATCACGGGCATCCGCGGATTGGGGTTCGCCAGGTTGTCGGCCGAATTGTCGAAAATCGCCCGGCAGCGGATTTCGGTCCCCTGCGGCATCTTCTTCGGTATCGCCAGGGCATACGTATTCTGCCAGTTGGTTCGCCGCTCCGGGCGGAATCAAGAACCGGAAGTTGAGGACCGCGGCGACCGAGAACTCGCGCTTTACTTCTGCAGGCTTCGCGAACACCAATCCCACTTCGCTCAGGTCGGTCTGGGCCGTGCCATTGGGGGTGTAGTGGGCCTGAATCACGATCTTCGAGCCGGCCGGAATCCGGCGGTAGGCTCCCTCCGGATAGATGGCGGGCGGCATCCCGGGAGCAAAGCCCGCGATCGAGTTGGAGAGAGGAGCGAGCGGCTCCCACTCCTCACTTCCCGGTGGATGGAAGAAGGCGATCAAGTGGTGCGTGACCGCTCGGTTGCCCGGGCGGGCTTCCGCCGCTTTGACCCACATGTCCTCCTTGAAGCCCGGATCGATCGAAAAGTGCTGATACTCGACGACTCCTTTCGCCGGGACCGCGAAGGGAGCGGGCATTTTGTAAACCACGTCCGGCTGCGGAATCTGCCAGCCGGCGGTGAACTCGGGCAGCTTGGGCAATTTGGCGAGGTCCCCCTGCGGACAGCCGTTGCGGATCCAGGCGCGGAGCGTCTCCTTGGCCTCGTCAGGCAGGCGGGCGTCGTTCCAGAACTGGCCGTGCTTCGGATCGGCATGCCACGGCGGCATCCGTCCGGCGTCGACGACTTCGTCAATTGTTTCGGCCCAGCTTTGCACGTCTTCGTAGGACGTGAGCGAGAACGGCGCGACCTCGCCAGGACGGTGACAACGGACGCAGTGCTTGTGCACGATGCTGGCGACGTGCTCGGTATAGGTGATCGTCCCCTGCGGCTCGGTCCGGCGAACCTTGCCGATGAAGCAGCCGACCGACTCACGTGCCGGATGCGTGATTTCCTTGCCGGCGAGCAACTCGTCGAGCGCTGTTTTCAGGTCGTGCGATGTCGCCGCGTTGCGCACGTAGCCAACGCCGTACTGGTCATCGATGCGGCCCCAGTAGCGGACCCGCCGCTCGGCATCGAGCAGAAAGACCTCGGGGGTGCGCGTCGCGCCGAACTGGTCGGCGATCTTGTTCCCCGGGTCTTTGAGCACCGGAAACTCGAGTTTGTGCTCGCGCACGTAGTGGGCAATTTCCGGAAGCGAGTCTTGCTGGTTCGAGTTAATCGCGACGAAGGCGACGCCCTCCTTCGCGTACTTCGCAGACAGCTCCTCCAGCCGCGGGCCGTAGAGCTTCGCCAGCGGGCATTCGACGCCTAAGAACGCGACCACGATCGCCTTCCGGTCGGCCCACTCGCTCAGCTTGTGCGCCGTACCCAGGTGGTCGGGCAGCTCAAAGTCGGCGATCGTGCGGCCGACGGGATTTGATTGCAGCTCGACCGTTCCCGGCGTGACGTCTTCGGCAGCAGCGGCAGTGGCGCAGGCGAAGACCAGGGCCCCGGCCAACAACATCTTCGAGTACATCCGAGTCCTCATCTCTAGAAACCTGACACGCTCATACCCTCACACGCTCACACACGCCCGAGCGGCGCGACCGCGGCACTCTTCACACCTGCAAACCATAAAACTTCACCGCATTGCCCGCCAAGAGCGCTCGCTGTTCGTCGAGTGGGCGGTCGGCGATGATCTCACGGAGGGCCGCGACCCACTTGGCCAGCGGGGCACCCAAGAGGCAAACGGGCCAGTCGCTGCCGAAGACGACTCGCTCGGGCCCAAACGCATCGAGGCAGTGATTCACCGGCGGCGCGAGATCCGCCGCACTCCACTCGCTGGGAACGCGGGCCACCACGCCGCTGATCTTGCAGATCACGTTTTTACGCTTGGCGAGGTCGTCGATGCTCCGCTTCCACGCGTCCACGTTGTGGTCGGCCGCCTTGCCCGCGAGGCGCGGATCGCCCGCCTTGAAAAACGCCTTCGGGTCGGCGTTGCCGCAATGGTCGACGATAAACCGCGTCTCCGGGCACTTGTCGGCCAGCTTGGCCCCATCGCCCAGTTCCGCGGGCCGCAGGCACAGATCGAAGCTTCGTCCCAGTTCGCCCAGCACTTGAATTCCCCGCACAAACGCTGGCTCCAGGCAGTAGCCCGCGGGGGTGCCGCCATGGAGCACCTGCCGCACTCCTTTCACATACGGATTGGTGCGAAACTGCTCGGCATAGCGGGCAAAGTCTTCCGCCGCTGGCCGACCCGAAACGACCGCACCGATCGTCGGCGCTTTGCCGCTGCGGCAGATTTCTGTGAGATGATCCACTTCCGCCTGTTGCTGGGCCGGGTCGACGTCGACTTCCATGTAAACGGCATGGCGAATCCCCGTCCCCTCGATCGCCGCCAGGTAGTCGGCCATCACGAAGCTCCGCGCGAGCGGCCCGCTCGCCGGCAGCCAGGGCAGCTTGAACCGCTCCAGGTCCCACAGGTGCTGGTGGCAATCGACGATCGGCAAGTTCGCCGGTTCCGCGGTACTGTTCACGGCTGGTTCATCTGCCCGGAGAGGCGCTGGAAAGGTGGACGCGGCCAGCACGGCAGTTGCCGCGGCAGCCGATTGGGATAAGAATTGTCGCCGCTGTTGATTCATGAATGTCGATCCTGAGACGAGCGTTTGCGCGTTACCGCCGCGGACACTGGTACTCATGGTAAGGAGCCAGCTCGCATGTTGCACGTCCGTGGGGCAGTTTTCGTTACATTGGTGTCGATCTTCGGGCTGACTCACTTCGCCGCGGCGGAAGATTGGCCACAGTGGCGGGGAATAAACCGCGACGGCGTCTGGACCGAAAGCGGCATTGTCGACAGGCTCCCCAGCGGGCAATTGCCGATCAAGTGGCGGGTTGAAGTCGGCTCCGGTTATAGCGGACCGACCGTGGCCGAGGGACGGGTCTTTCTGACCGATCGGCTCACCAAGCCGGAGGAGATTGAGCGGTGGAAGCACGAATACCCCGCGGCTTACGGCCGCGTCGGCTATCCGGCCGGCCCGCGAGCCTCGGTTACTGTGCACCAGGGGAAAGCGTACGCCCTGGGGGCGACTGGCGCGATGTACTGTGTCGAGGCGGCCAGCGGCAAGATCCTCTGGCAGGCCGACCTCAACGAGCGGTATGCGATCGACATGCCAATCTGGGGAATCACGGCCGCCCCGCTGATCTTCGAGAATCTGGTGATCCTGCACATCGGCGGCCGCGACGCCTGCATCGTTGGCCTGCACAAGGACACCGGTGCCGAAGTCTGGAAATCGCTGAGCGACCGGGGCCAGTATTCAGCCCCGATCCTCGTCGAGCAGGCCGGACAGCCCGTGGCGATCTGCTGGACGGGCGATAGCGTCGCGGGGCTCGCTCCCGCGACCGGCACAGTCCTGTGGCGCGTGCCGTGGAAGCCGCGGAACATGCCGATTGGCGTGGCGACGCCCGTCGTGCACGGCGACCGGGTGTTCTTCACGTCGTTCTACGACGGCTCGCTGATGCTCAAGTTAACCACCGCCAAGGATGACCCGACGAAGCCGGCCGTCGAGACGCTGTGGCAGCGCGTTGGCCGCAACGAAAACCCGCCCAATACCGACGCCCTGCAGTCGATCATCGCCACGCCCGTTTTCGACGGCACGCACATCTACGGCGTCGACAGCTACGGCCAGCTCCGCTGCCTCGATGCGGCCACGGGCGACCGGCTGTGGGAAGACCTCACCGCGGTGCCGATGGACCGCTGGAGCACCATCCACTTCGTCCGGCACGGCGACAAATACTGGCTGTTCAACGAACAGGGCGAACTGATCATCGCCCGCCTGA